>CALINB010000361.1 GCA_938045325.1 uncultured Rhodospirillales bacterium
GGGCTTTGCGCCCATATCCACTTTAATGCCCGGAATGATGCCTTCGGCTTTCATCACGTCGACCAGTTTGGTGCCGTCTTTGGCACTTTGGCGAATAGTTTCATCATACAGGATGGCGCCGCTAACATACTCGCCGGATCCTTTGGCCCGGAACAACAGTTCGCGGTAGTCGCGGCGATTGTCTTCCGTCGATTCAACATCGATCGATGCCAACCGCTTGGCGATCGTGCCCGTGCTCTCATCGGCCGCTAACAATCCTTTATTGTCGGCAACCATAGCCACGGCGATGCTGTTTAATTTTTCGATATCCATGTCAATCCTCCACCATTCAATCCAATAATTAAGTATTAATTTAAAGCCGCGCTTTGACTTCTGCGACGACGGCATCAGCCGTGATGCCGAAATGTTCAAACAATTCTGCCGCCGGGGCCGACGCGCCAAATCCTTTCATGCCGACGAAGCCACCATCGGAACCGACAAAACGTTCCCAACCAAAAGAAACAGCAGCCTCGACAGCAACCCGAACGGTGCCGGCACCCAAAACTTGGTCTTGATATGCCTGATCCTGCTCTTCAAACAGCTCCCAGCAGGGTACGGAGACGACCGCCGTCGCGATCCCCTCGCCTTGCAACGTTTCACGCGCGGCCATCGCCAATTGTACTTCGGAACCGGTTCCAAACAACGTCACTTGACGCGCGCCGCCTTCGGCTTCGGCTAAAACATAACCGCCGCGCGCGCATAAGTTTTCTTCCGTATGGTCTTCACGCAACAGCGGCACGCCTTGGCGCGTCAGAACAAGACCCGATGGGCCGCTTTCGTTCGTTACCGCCAGCGCCCAGCACTCGGCGGTTTCAATTTGATCGGCCGGACGAAAAACCTTGAAATTCGGCAACGATCGCAATGACGCTAGTGTTTCGACCGATTGGTGAGTTGGCCCGTCCTCGCCCAAACCAATGGAATCGTGTGTGAGAACGTAAACAACACGTTGTTCCATCAATGCGGAAAGACGCATCGCCCCTTTCATATAATCGGTAAAAACCAAGAACGTGCCGCTATAGGGAATGAACCCTTTATGCAACGCAATGCCGTTCATGATGGCAGCCATGCCGTGTTCACGGATACCGTAATAGATGTAACGCTGGTTGAAATCGCTTGATGACACCGGCTCTGTGCTCGGTGTTTTGGTATTAACCGATCCGGTTAAATCGGCGGAACCGCCGATCAGCTCAGGAATGGCTTCGGTTAGGACTTTTAATGCTTCACCCGATGCTTGACGCGTCGCCCATCCGGGTTTTTCATCAACAACGCGTTTTTTATGTGCGTTCAGCGCCTCTTGCCATCCGGATGGCAGCGCGCCGGTCTGGGCTCGTTTGAATGCGGCTTTCTGGTCACCCGATAACTGATTGACTCGCTGTTCCCAGGCTGACCGTTCGCCGGCCCCTTGCGCACCGACGGACCGCCACGCACTCAGCACATCCTCGGGAATTTCAAATGGTGGAGAATTCCAGCCCAATTTTTCACGGGCACCGGCAATCTCTTCATCGCCCAACGGCGCGCCGTGGGTCGATGATGTTCCTGCTTTCGTCGGTGCGCCGTTACCGATAACGGTTTTACAGGCAATAAAGCTCGGCGTGCTGGTTTTTTGCGCCGCTTCAATGGCCTTGGCAAGAGCTTCCGGATCATGGCCGTCAACAGTCGAGACATCCCAACCCGAAGCCGAGAAGCGCGCCAATTGATCGTCCGAACAGGATAAATCCGTGCCGCCATCGATGGAAATTTGGTTGTCGTCAAAAAGAACGATCAATTTGCTCAGTTTGTTATGACCGGCGAATGAAATCGCTTCATGACTGATCCCCTCCATGAGACAGCCGTCGCCGACAAAAACATACGTGTAATGATCGACGGCATCATCACCAAACCGGGCATTGAGCATGCGCTCGGCCAAAGCCATGCCGACAGCATTGGCGATGCCCTGACCTAAAGGACCCGTCGTCGTTTCGATGCCGGGCGCATGTCCATATTCCGGATGGCCGGCCGTTTTCGATCCCATTTGCCGAAAGTTTCTGAGCTCATCGGCCGTCATTCCCGGATAACCGGTCAAATACAACAGCGAGTAAAGCAGCATCGAACCATGGCCGTTTGACAATAAAAACCGATCCCGGTCGGCCCAATCGGGTGCGCTCGCATCAAATTTAAGAAACCGGGAAAACAAAACCGTCGCCACATCCGCCATACCCATCGGCATGCCCGGATGGCCGGAATTCGCTTGCTGGACTGCGTCCATCGACAGGAACCGGATCGCATTCGCCATCTCTTCATGGCTCACCTGCGAAAGGGCTTCAGCCTGGCTTGCCGTTCCTGAGGATGGTGCTGTCATTCGATGGTCTCCCTCATAATATTTCATGCATTTCGACTGAAATGCCTAAACGCAAAAACCACGCCGCTTGACTTAAGCGGTGTGCCGTGTGCCGAGTTGTCTCCCAGGAATAACTCGCAGAAATTCAAAGGCTTAGAGAATTTTCTTCAATGGTGCCCGCCACTGAACGGCTCGAAAAACGCCACTCCCCTTACCCTCTCGCCATCCCTGATGGCGTGGCTAGTTCTACCCGCAATACCGGGGCTGATCAATGATTCCGAGCCGACAAAATCAAGGCCGGGACACGATTGTCACGGACAAAAAATCACCAAGCGTTTTCAAGGATTTCGATAAGATCATCGACGCCTTTAATGGGCCTCGGATTGTTCTTCACCGTATTCGTGTGCAGGCTGTGCTCGGCGATATCGGCAAAATCCGCCTTATCGATTCCCACATCCCGGAGCCGGTACGGTAGACCTAAGGATCGGATGAAACTTTCAATGACTTCGCCGGCCGATGCATTATTAAGTCCCATTGCATTGGTTACGAGCAATTGAAGGTCGCTGTTATCGCTTTCATTGAACCGCATAACGCTCGGTAAAATGACGCATGACGTTTCACCATGAGGAACACCGTAACCGCCGCCAAGAGTGTGGCCGAAACC
>CALINB010000362.1 GCA_938045325.1 uncultured Rhodospirillales bacterium
TGCTTTGGGATTCGTCATTCAAGAATAACGGGGCTAAAACTATCTTATGAAAACACATGAAGTTCGCGTTCATCCCGCTCTGCCTTGGCTCGAAAAGGAAGAGCATTTAGCTTGGAAGTTGGCTGAAGTCGCGACCGATAACGAACCGCTCGACGATGAAGCAGCGGCCATGGCGATCAATCGGATCATTGATATTGCCGGCGTGTCTGTTGCCGCAATCAATCGAACACCCGTTCTCAATACCCGTACGCAAGCATTGGCTCATCCCCGTTCACCGGGGGCGACCCTTATCGGGCTTCCCAACGATAGCCGTGTCGAGTGTGAATGGGTGGCCATGGCCAATACGGCGGCCTCACGAGAGTTGGACTGGCATGATACGGCTTACGGTGCGGACGCCTCTCATCCGTGTGAAAACATTTCCGCCATCATTGCTGTCGCTCAACAGTGCGGCAAGGGCGGCGCCGAAGTGCTGCGCGGCATTCTCACGGCTTACGAGGTCCATCTTTGTCTTGCCAAGGGGCTTAAATACCGACCCTATAAAATGGATCATCAAGCGTTGATCGGCCCGTCTGTTGCCGCCGGGCTCGGCACCTTGCTGGGTCTCGATACCGACACTGTGTTTCAAGCGATTAATTATGCAACGCACATTTGTCTTGCCACCCGGCAAGGACGCAAAGGCATGCCGTCAAGTTGGAAGGCTTATGCACCGGGTCACTTTGCGAAGCTCGGCGTTGAATCCGTCGACCGTGCCATGCGCGGGGAAACCAGCCCGGCACCGATCTTCGAAGGGGATATGAGCCTCATCGCGACCGTATTGGGTGGTCCCGACCAAGTTTATCAAGTGCCGTTGCCGGAAAAAGGTGAGCCGAAACGGTCCATCCTCGAATCCTATACCAAGGAATATTCCGTAAGCTCGCACGGACAAAGTGTCGTCGATTTGGCGCGTAAAATGAAACCGCAAATAAGCGACCTGGAAGATGTCGAAAAGGCCGTGCTCCATTTCCGTCACGAGAGCCATTTGATTACAGGCTGCGGCGCCAAGGATCATGCGTTGATGTATGACCCCAAGGCCGATAAACGCTTCCTCGATCACAGCTCAATGTACTGTTTTGCCGTTTCGCTCGAAGACGGCGGCTGGAACAATGTCGCCAATTACACGCCGGAAAGGGCACAACGGGAGAGCACGGTTCGCTTATGGCAAAGAATTTCTACAGTCGAAGACGACGAATGGAATGACAGGTTTGATAACCGTGATGGACTCGAAAAAGACACCGGCTTGAAAGCCGTTGTGACAATGAAGGACGGTACGGAAATTATTGATGAAATACCCGTCGCCGATGCCCATCCCCGGGGTGCGCGGCCCTTCGACCGGCCACGCTATATCGAAAAATTTGACGGCTTAATTAAAGGGGCTGTCGTTCAATCCGAACGGGACCGGTATATCGACTTGGTTGAACGGCTTGGCAGCCTTACGAAAGACGAGGTTTCAGAACTGAATATCCAGGTTGATCCTTCAAAAATTGAAGGCACCAAACGGGATGACAGGGGTATTTTTTAAAGGCAAAAACATTAATGCGCGTTGAGCGGCTTCTCGGTCATCCGATCATCACATCGGGAACCCATCCATCTATCGGCAAAAATATTCAGGGCCCTTCGTTGATTCGAGTACCCGATTGGGTGAAAAGCCCCTTAGGGCGATATTATCTGTATTTTGCCGATCACAAAGGCAGCTATATACGCTTGGCGTATGCTGACCGGATCGATGGGCCGTGGCAGGTGCATCCACCGGGCAGTTTACAACTAAAAGATTCACAATTTCCGACAGAACCGCCGGTACCGAAACCTGGTGAAGAAATCGGTTTCACGGGTGGCGGATCGGTACCGGGTAAACGGGCTCATAGTGCCCATGCCGAAGCCAGCACGCCGCATATCGCTTCGCCCGATGTCCATGTGAATGAAAATGATCAATGCATTGTCATGTATTTCCACGGCTTGGAAAGCTACGGCAAACAGGCGACTCGGGTTGCGGTATCCCAGGATGGCATTAATTTTTCCGCCAAGTCGGAAATCCTGGGACGGACTTATTTCCGGGTCTTTGAATACGAAGGCTATCTTTATGCTCTTGCCATGCCTGGCCAATTTTACCGTTCCCGAAACCGCTATACGAATTTTGAAATGGGACCATTGTTATTCAACCAAGACATGCGTCATTCGGCCTTATTTGTCCGTGACGGCGAGTTACAGGTGTTTTGGACACAAGTTGGCCTTGCACCGGAAACCATCATGTTAAGTACCATCGATTTATCCGGTGATTGGATGAGCTGGAAAGAGACGGCGCCTGTCGAAGTCCTTCGCCCCGAACACGATTGGGAAGGTGCTGATGCGCCGTTAGAACCGTCCATTCGAAGCACGGCCTATGGCCATGTAAATCAACTTCGCGACCCCGCCGTCTATATCGAAAACGGTATGATTTATTTGCTCTATGCCGTTGCCGGGGAAAGCGGCATTGCTGCCGCTCGCATCGAATTAGATGGATGACATTTTACGGGTATCTCCGTATCATGCCGCCAAATTTTAAGACCAGGGAGTAATATTAAATATGGCGACCTATGAGCCAGTCGACGTCGGTCGACGAATATTCGCGGATGCGGTCAATCCGGAACTCACAATTAAAGACGTCACGTTACGCGAAGGCGAACAAGCCGCCGAAGTTAACTTTTCACTTCAACAGAAACTGATGATCACGGACCGGTTGGTGGATGCCGGGGTAACCATGATTCAAGGTGGGTATCCGGGCCGTTCCAAAGTCGACCGGGAATTTATTGAAACCCTGAAAAAGGTCGATTGTCCGGCTAGCATTGAAGCCATTGTTCAAATTTATACCAAGGACTGGCGCGAGCAGATCGATATCGCCGTCGATAGTGGTGCTGATTCAATCAATTTAATGTATCCGGCCTCTGATCTGCGCCTGGATTATGTCCAGAAAGTAAGCAGGGACGAAGCCTTAAGGCAGATTGCTGAGTGCATTCCATATTCAGTCGATAAAGGCATTCGTACGCGGTTTTCACCAACCGATGCGACACGGGCTCACTTACCGTTTTTGCTGCAAACTTACGAAGTTGCCGTCAATGCAGGGGCTACTGATGTCGGCTGCTCCGATACGGCCGGTTGCATGACGCCCGAGGGTGTTGAGTATCTCGTCAAAACAATCATAGAAAAGTTCGATGTAACCGTTCATCTGCATTGTCATAATGATTTCGGATTGGCATTGGCGAATTGTCTGGCGGGGGTCAAGGCCGGTGCGACCATCATCGATGCTAGCATCAACGGGCTTGGCGAGCGTGCCGGCAATGTTGATATGGCCCAGGCCGTTACGTCGTTGCAGCATCTTTACAAGGTCGACCTTGGCGTCGATATGCAGAAATTGACCGGGTTATCACAAATTGTTGCCGAACTGTCCGGTGTTGCGGTGCCCGATAATTACCCGCTGACGGGCGCCAATTCGTTTTCCCATAAACTGGATGCTCACGTTTATGGCCTTGAGAAAAATCCGGAAGTCTATGAATTCATCGCCCCTGAAGCGGTCGGCAACACAAACCGGATACCACTGGGTAAATATACGGGGCCTTATGTGACAAAAAAGAAGCTCAAGGAAATTGGCCTTAAGGCGAATGATGCCCAAATTGATGCCATCATTCAGCAAATTCATGAGCAATCCATCGCCAATAAACGCTCTGTCACTGATGAAGAATTCGCCGACATCGCTCACAGCGTGATGAAAGCGGCCGCGGCTGAGTAAGTAGGGAGGACTGTCATGCCGAAAGGAAATGAACAAAGCCAAGAACTTGCCTTTCAATCGATCAATCTGGTGCCGCGGGAGGCAAAACCCCGAACACGGGGGCTGACCTATGCGCGTGACCAAGGAATCGGCACAAAACAAACGGAAGCCTTGCTGGAGGGGGTAGGGGAATACATCGATATTCTCAAGCTTGCCGGTTTTGGTGTTCGGATGCAGTCCAAAAAAGCACTCGCCGAAAAAGTTGCGGTCTGTGCAGAGCATAATGTTGACGTTGGTTTGGGTGGCGCGTTGTTGGAACTTGCGTTGCTTCAAGGCGGCGACTCCGTGACCCGGTTTTTGGGTGAAGTGAGCGAAGCCGGTATTTCACATATCGAGGTGTGCGCCCAGATCACCATTATCCCTGTCGATGATCTTCTCGAGTTGATGGATTATGTGAAAAGCTTTGGTATCAAACCGATTGCCGAAGTCGGGATCGCTTATGGTATATCCGAGCAAGAAGAAATCGAGGTCGATGTGACCCGGTTACTCAATACCTTTAAGCAATTTGAAGAAGCGGGGGCTTGGATGCTCTTGTTGGAATCTGAAGGTATCACCGAAAGTGTTAAACCAGAAAACCGGCGTTGGGATATCGTTTCGAAAGTTGCCGGTTCCTTCCCGCTCGATCGTATCATGTTCGAGGCCGACGATAAGGACGTATATACCCATTACATCAAGAATTACGGCCCTGAGGTGAACCTTTTTGTTGATCGACGCAAGATCATGTCTCTAGAAGGCACACGCCGCGGTGGGTGGGGCAAGCACCCCGTGGTCAACCGGGTTGCAACGTTTACCCGGTCCCGAAATCGTAAATAATTTCGTTTCCGTATTAGTTCTCGGCAATAAAACTGCTTATGCAGTCACTTATCGCGACACAATATTGCTGTGCGCAAAATATTCAATTTACTGTAATACGGTTAATTTTGTATTTTTCCTTATTAAACAAAGGCTTTCACTAAAAAGTCACTTGAAAATATTGGGTAATATTATTACCTTTACGCCAATCAATAACCGAACTTCGGTTGATGAATTGCCGGATTTAAAAAACGAAAGATACTAATACGAAGTCATGTGGGGCGGACTTCTAAGTTCAAAAATATAAAACGTGTTAATCAACAGGACCCTCTATCCGAATGGCTAAAACTACGACGTCGTCGAAAAAAAGCTCTGCCGGCAACGGTAAATTACCGGTCAGTCATGAAGAAGCACTTGAGCTATTCCGGCAAATGCTGCTCATCCGCCGTTTCGAGGAA
>CALINB010000363.1 GCA_938045325.1 uncultured Rhodospirillales bacterium
ACGACCAGCTCGGCATCGTCCCGATGCAGCAACCCACAGAGAGCCCGTCCAACGCTGCCGACACCTTGGACCGCGACGCGCACACCGGAAAGCGAGTCCGCCTGGCTTCGGAAGCGCACCGCCGCCCGGATGCCGGCGTAAATGGAACAGCGCATAATAGTTTTGGATAGTATTGTCCGCCGGCACGCTCGTACGCATCGGCCCAACCCCAATCGAAGACATACTCGCCGTAGGAATGCGATTTAACATACAACGGAGCAGCACCGATAACTGTGCCGTTTTCATCCAAAGCGGTTAAATGTTGGGCGAGCCAACCCGAATCAGCCGAAGCGGACCCGCTGTCTTCAAGCGCGCTTAAAAATCCATGGCAGACAAACGGATTGTCGGCGCCTGCGCAGGCGTCCCATTGTTCCGCCGGTACGTCTTTCAAGGATGAAAGAACTTTGATTGTCGTCACTTCGCGTCCATCGGGCATGACAACAGCCTACAAGACATCGGTGCTTCGGTCAGCCCCGAATGAGCGCTTGACAGAAAGCGTTTTGCGGGCCGTTACTGTAGAAAGAGAACGTCATGGATAATTCACCAACAACAAAAATAAATTGGCGCAAGCCCGTTCTGGTGCTTGTTTGTGGCACGCTGATCCTCCTCCTGTCGGTTGGTATCCGCCAGACCTTCGGTCTGTTTATGGCGCCGATTAGTAGCGGACAGGGGTGGGGACGGGAAGTTTTTGCGCTCGCCATTGCCACGCAGAACTTGGCTTGGGGGTTAACGCAGCCGTTTACCGGCGCGCTCGCCGATAAATTCGGTCCGGGCAAGGTTATTGCGCTGAGCGGTGCGCTCTATGTCGGCGGGCTTTACATGATGTCCGGCGTACAAACACCGGCCGAAATTCTCATCAGTAACGGCTTTATGATCGGCTTTGCGCTCTCGGGGTGCGGTTACCCGGTCGTTCTTGCCGCTATCAGCCGGAATGTTCCCGAAAAATGGCGGAGTTTGTTTCTCGGGATCGGCAGCACGGGCGGCTCGTCCGGTCAGCTGCTGATGATCCCGATGAGCCAATATTTTATTTCCGTCTATGATTGGATGACGGCTTTGCTGATCATGGCCTGCATGGCCGGGTTAATCGTCCCCATGGCGGCGGCGATGGCGGGGCGCAAAAAATCTGAAGGCACTCAGTCCAGCGTGCCGCAAATTGATCAAACGATTAAGGACGCTTTGGAAGAGGCGCGCGGCCATTCGGGTTATATTTTATTGACCACCGGGTTTTTTGTGTGCGGCTGGCAAATCGGCTTCGTTTCAGCGCACTTTCCGGCGTATTTATCCGATCACGGATTTTCACCGGCCATTGCCGCGGCAGCCTTAGCGCTCATCGGACTTTCCAATATTTTCGGTACACTGATTTCCGGTGCGTTGGGCGGGCGGTTCCGTAAAAAAACATTGCTGGCGGGGTTATATTTTTTGCGCGCGGTTGTATTCGCTGCGTTCTTGATTTTCCCCATGACCGAAACCGGAATTTTGGTCTTTGCCGTGGCACTCGGACTGCTGTGGCTTGCGACGGTGCCGTTGACGTCCGGGCTTGTCGGACAGATGTTTGGCATTCAATACATGGCCATGCTGTATGGTATTACATTTATGAGTCATCAAATCGGCAGCTTTTGCGGTGTGTGGCTCGGCGGTTTTTTGTTCGATACCACCGGTTCTTACGATGTTATTTGGTGGGGGTCGATCATATTAGGACTCGTTGCCACGTTCATGCATGTTTTGATCGATGACCGGACCGTGCCACGGTTGTCCGGGGTGTCCGCTAACGAAACCAGCTAAATCCAAACAGTAATCAAGGGATTATTCAACTCGCCAGAAACGGCGATGCCGCCAAAATTATTTAGGCAATATCAACGATGCCGTCGACTTCCACTGCGACACCGAGCGGCAGGGATACGGCGCCAACGGCAAAGCGGGCGTGTTTGCCTTTATCACCGAAAACCTCGGCCATGAGATCCGAGGCGCCATTGATGACTTTCGGGTGATCCTTGAAATCAGCTGCTGCATTGACAAAGCCACCAAGCTTTACAATGCGCTTGACGCGCTCCAAATCGCCATCACAAGCAGAGAGTATCTGGGAGATTATATTAATCCCGCACAATCGGGCGGCTTGATAACCATCTTCGAGGGTGAGGTCGTCACCGACAGTGCCGATATACTTTAATTCACCATCGGCGAAAGGAACCTGACCGGATATGTGAACGAGACCGTTTGCAATCGTGTAAGGAACATAATTGGCCGCCGGTGCCGGCGCCTTGGGTATTTCCAGGCCTATATCCTTGAGTCGTTGTTCTATGGTTTTGGTCATAGTTTCGTTGCAGTTTAGACTTTTATAAGAGAGTTTGCCGTTGGGGCATGACAAATTGTTTTGAATTTTTCTCAGCAAGAATTTTTTTGGCGGCGGCTAACTTTGCATCGATGTCATCGTCCGTTTGGTCGGGATCATGATGAAATAGGTATAGGTTTTTAACGCCGGCTTCATGCGCAAGATCGGCGACTTCACTGATGCGGGAATGTCCCCATCCGATTTTTGTCTCATATTCATCATCCATGTATGTGGAATCCGTGATGAGTACGTCCGTGCCCTGAATGAAATTAATGAGCTTGCTTAAATAGGAAGGGTCGTGAAATTCGTTATCGGCAGGAAATAATTCGTTATCAGTGACATAACAAATGGATCGGCCGTGATAATCGATGCGGTAGCCAAGGCAATAGCCGGGATGGCTGAGAAGCATGGTTTTGATCGGAATATCCGCGACTTCGAGTTCTTCTTCACGAAGGTCGTGGAATGTCACATTGGCGCCGAATTCATGAATGGTGATGGGGAAATAAACGCCATCCATTTGTGCCGAAATTAAATTTTCCGTCGAAAGATCACCGTGCGAAGCACCATAAAATTCGAATGAATTTCCCTGGACATACAACGGGACAAAAAAGGGCAGGGCGTTAATGTGGTCCCAGTGCGGGTGGCTGATGAAAATTTGTGCCTGAATTCGGCGGCGGTTTTGCGCCATCAGCCAATCGGATAAGGCCTTAATGCCTGATCCGCCGTCGAAAATAAAAAACTGTCCGCGGGGGAATTCCATCGTTACACACGACGTGTTACCGCCATAGCGAAGCGATCCATCACCCGGCACCGGCAACGTGCCGCGCACACCCCAAAACCGAAGATCGATTTTATCTTCGATGATGCGGTTGATTTGATCGAGGATGGTATCGCGATTGAGGGGTTTTGTAATGTAACCGTCAGCACCGAATTCGAATGCGCGTTTGCGGTCTAAGTCATAAGATTTTGAAGAGACGACGAGGACTTTGGTATGTGCGAGTTCCGCGTTGCTTCTGATTTCCTTGCAAAGCGCAAGGCCGTCGAGTCCGGGCATCATGAGGTTCGTTGCAACACAATCGGGTTTGTGTTTGGTAATATTGGACAGGGCATCGCTACTGTCTTTGTAAGCTGTCACGGTATGTCCTGCATTTCGAAGGACATCAGACATCATTTCGATGGCTT
>CALINB010000364.1 GCA_938045325.1 uncultured Rhodospirillales bacterium
CGCCATGATTTCTCTCCTCACTCGTCGTGTTTGTCGTGCCGAACAGGCACATGGCGGGAAAATTCTCCCGCTTATCTTATATGGGCCCGGAAGAGAGCAGAGTCAACACTTTAGAATTATTCCAAAATATTATTTAGCATCATGATTTAAAGTTATATTATGTTTTCGACTTTACACGCACAATCACGTCGATACGGTCAATTTCAGTGCCGGCCGGCGGTTCCGGCAACGCTAACGTTGAAAGCGCATGGTCCGGGATGTCGCACAGCTCACCGGTATCCTGATGGAAAATATGGTAATGCTCATCGGTATTCGTGTCGAAGTAAGCGCGCCCGGATTCGACGACCACTTCACGCAGCAGATCCGCTTTGGTGAATTGATGCAGCGTATTATAGACGGTCGCTAGAGAGACCTTGATACCGGAGTCACTCGCCTCGCAATGAAGCTGCTCCGCGGTTACATGCCGGTCGTCCGTCTCAAGCAATAGTTTGGCGAGCGCGAGGCGTTGCCGCGTCGGACGAAGTCCGGCGCTTTTGAGCCGATCGAGAACATAGGTATATGGGCGAGCGTCAGTCATGTTGTTGTATATGAGACTTCAACTGAGAATGTAAAGCGATTGGCTATCATACGGGCGACCGCCAAGTCGAACAATTAAAAAAAGCAGCCTATCCCTCTCTTAATAAGCAATAAATTTTTCAGCACTCTTCTTTTTGCGTGTCCGGCACAAAAATCCATTCACCGCCCGCTTCGTTCAGCCAATCCGTGACATGACGTTCCAGATCCTCCACTTCGGCTTCCGAGATCGCCTTGTCGCGAACGGATTGCCCGGCGCGATGAACGGCTTCCTTATCCCCGCAAACAAGATGATGCCATTCCGGCAGATCATTTCCCTGATAGATCAGGCGATAGGCGCACGTCCCCGGCAGCCATCTTAATGTCGGCAAATTCGTTCGCGTTAATTTCACGCAATCCGGAACATTGGATTGGCGATTGGCGTAGTCGGAGCAGCGGCAGGTCTGAAGATCGAGGTAGCCGCAGGAAACGTCGGTCATGGCGATTTCGCCTGTATCCGCATCCTCAAGCTTGTGCAGACAACATTTGCCGCAACCGTCGCAAAGAGATTCCCATTCCTCGCGCGTCATTTGTTCGAGGCGCTTACGGCGCCAAAAGGGCACATCGCTCATTGGGCAAGCCGAATCAAGGCAACGGTGACAGCTGCGAACTGTGCTAAATTGACGAGGACACTCGCCCGGTGCAGGCGATTAAAGGCGGCTTGGTTCACCTCTCGCAGCGCTTCCATCCGAGGGAGGAGGATGTGGCGTAGTGCTTGAAAGACACCCACGCAGCCGACAAATATCGCGATCTCCAATCCGTAGCTTCCGCCCGGGATCAAGAACCCCGTGGCCAGCACCAGGATGACCGATAAAGTAAAGTAGTAGCGGGGAAAGATATGGCGCATCAATCGCGCTGCTTGCGGTCGTTCCAGAGCGCTGAATATGGCCGGCGCAAAGCACAGCATGAATAATAGCATGCCGCCAAAGGCCGCCGCAGCGAACAACAATGAAATCACGTGAAACGAAAGCCAACCCATGTCTGAACCTAGCGTTCGGGCCGTGAATAGACCACAAAAAGTAGCAAACCATGCCTTACGCTTGCATCTCAATGCCGAATACAGGCAAAATTCCAAACTAGCAGCAGCATGAGCTTTTATATGACCGATCCTTGGGGGAGGGGCGTTGTCATGAATAGAATTGTCGGCCCTAAAACGGCTTGGTTCTATCTCGGTTTGATTCTTGTCTGCGCCGGTTGGATTGAAATGGACGCGGCCTCCGCGCAGCGCTCTCGCCTGATATTCGAACACCCGTTTATCGTTGCGGCACGCACCGGAGAATTGTCGGCGGTGCGCGAGCTAATTGCGCGCGGCGATACGCCCGATGTGCGCGATAGTATTGGTCAGACGCCGTTGATGATTGCGACCGCCGCGGGTGATATTGAAATCGTCAACGCGATTGTCGCCGCCACGAAAAAAATCGACACAAAAGACAATCAGGGCAATACGGCCCTGGCCTTGGCGGCCATTCATGATCAACCGGAGATAGCGCAGACCTTGCTCGACGCGGGCGCCAGTCCGAATGTACAGAACCGACAAGGCATGACGCCATTGATGTTGGCGACGAAGGAAGCTCGCATCACACAAGTAGAGTTAATGGTGTAGCGGAACCCGAATTTTTCCCTACGCGATTATACCGGTCGCGGTCTGATGGGTTGGGCGCGTCAAAGCCGCGATAATCGTGTTTTACGTCTATTCGAGAGGCTGGGTCTTAGGGATTAAAGTATGTTTCGATCGCGGACGCCGAGAATCCAGGCTTCTTCAGTCTCCACCCCATGGCGAATGTTGGGACAGAGTGTTGGATCTCCCTCGAACAACGACGCCAGCATTCCCTCCGTGTCCAATTCGGCATAACGCCGACCGATTGCGGCAACTTGGCCTGCGTCCTTTGGGCGTCCCGTTAATATCCGGGGCGTGACAAGCGATGGATAGACCTCGGCGATTATGATTGCGGGGCGTGGATCGAAATGTAACCCGGTCTCGAACGGCCAGATATGGCAGTCGAACGCCAATTGGGGCGCCTTTCGTATTTGCCATACCCGAGGGATCCCGGTGAGAGTTTGGC
>CALINB010000365.1 GCA_938045325.1 uncultured Rhodospirillales bacterium
AGCGCATCCGATGAGAATTGGCGACATGGACACGCGAATTGAATTGTGGTCAATCACGACGGCACAAGACGATTTCGGGCAACCCATTGAAACGCGCATAAAAGATGGCGCGGTTTGGGCAAAGCGATTCGACCGCGCATCGGGGGAAGTTGTCGTGGCCGACCGTGTCGTGTCGGTGGTTCGAACCGAATTCACGATTCGGTTTCGATCCACAATCACCGAAAAACATTTGGTCAAGTTTGATGGCAAGTGGTTTCGCATTGACGGAATCTTGACCATCGGTCGCAATCGGTTTCACAAATTGATGTGTTCGCGTCGTGACGACTAACGGGATAAAAGCGCGCGCGAGCTTCGACACCCAACAGGCGACACGCATCGTGAAAGCGTTGGAGCGAATGCCATTCAACCTGGCGCGTCGCGAGGTTGGAAAAATCATGCAACGGGCGTTTCGTCCGGCTTACAACACCATGCGCGGGTTGGCACCCAAGCAAACGGGGCGGTTGAAAAAATCCATTGCCACCATCACGTTTTTTTCGCGGGCTTCCAAATCGTGGGTTGTTCGATTGGGGCCGCGTTACAAAGGGCCGAACAAATCGTACACGGCACACTTTGCCGAACTTGGTGTGAAACCAAAGACCAAAACCACGTCGGGGCAATTCACGTTTTTCGGCAAGGGTGGCAAGGTCATTCGAACCCAACGCATCACGGCTGGTGTTCGCAAACAACCATTCGTTCGTCCGACGCTGATGAAATATCGTGACGTGATTCCGTTCCGCGTGGCCAAGGGGGTGCGCGAATTCCTTGTTTCCGAATTCAAAAAAAACACCTAAATGCTTGACCTGGTATTTTCAAAGCTGAACAACGATTCGGATTTGACCGACATCGTGGGTTCCCGGATTTTCCCGTTCCTTCGTCAGCAGGGTTCGCAGTTGCCGGCCGTGATGTTCGAACAAACGAACGCGTCATTCACACCGACCAAAACAACCACATCGGTCAACGACGAATTCGAATTCACCATCAATTGTTTTTCGGAATCCATCTCGGAAGCGTGGTCGATGCACACCATTGTTCGGAACATCTTCGAAGGCATGGCGGGGACGTTCACGATTGCTTCCAACAATTATCGGGTGGCTTCCACGGTCATCGACGCGGTGGCATCCGATGTCATGGACGACGGCAACGTGTACATCGTCGAATTGATTTTCACGACATCGTTCCGGGCGACTTACACCGCGCGTTGAACATTTCGCGTTGACACACGATTTGCCGTGACGTGGCGGATTTTTGCCACATCACCAAAAAATTTGCACAATGTCTTTGAGTACAATTTCGGGAAACAAAATCGGCATCTACATTGACGGGGATTCCGATGGGGCATCGGGAACGTCTCGATTGGTTGGATTGTCCACCAGCGCGTCCATGTCTTATTCCAACAACGTCATCGAAACCGCGGCCAAAAATGGTGTCGCGGCCATTTCAACTTTGCATTCCATCGCGGGCACGGGTTCGTTCTCATTCTCGGTGGATGGTTTGATTGACATCACCACGGCCGCTGACGACTATTCGGGAGCCAACGAACACGGATTCAACAACCTGGCCAAACTTGCCATCGCAGGTTCGACGGTCGAAGTGGTTTTCAAAAGCGATTCCGGCACGACCTACACGGGCGAAGCATTCATCGAATCGTTGGAGGCAACCGCCGGGGTGGATTCGTTCGCGTCCTACACTTGTTCTTTGAAGGGAACGGGAGCATTGACACAGGCCACCAGCTAATCCGTTTTTCGTAATTTGGGGCAAACTCAAATTCAAAGAAAATGGCAAATGCTTTGCGCGGTGAATTGTCCGTAAAAATCAACAATGCAAGTGTTCCGGCATTGATTAACATGAACGCGTTCCGGTTGTTGTCTGACCGATTCAACATCACGTTGGCTGGCATCGACGAACACTTGAACGACGACCCATTGAATACGATCCCCAAAATCGTGTTTTGCGGGATGGTGAATCATTGCCAAAGGACAGGCAACCCCGAAGGGGCTTTGCCGACGTTCGAACAAATTTGCGCGTTCGTGTGTGAGGACGAAACGACGTTCACACAAATCACGAATGACGTGTTGGCCACGTTAGCCCCTGACCCCGCGTCGGAGGGAAACGCGGTGGCGGTTCCGAAATAACGGGGCCGCCACCGACGTGGCGCGATTTGTACGCGTCCGCGTTGCGTTCGGGTTTGAAACCCGATGAATTTTGGAACATGACATTTTTCGAATGGTCATGTTTTCAAAATGGTTTGTTGGAAAGGGACAAAACACGATGGAACCACACGGGAGCAGTCATGTCGATGTTGTTCAACATCAATCGTGGCCGTGGTCAAAGCGCAAAGAGCGCAAACGATTTCAACCCGTATTCATCGGGGATGGCATCACCCGACAACAACAAACCCATGTCCACCGACGACATCCGCGCGTTGGCTGACGAAATGAAACAACATGGCCGGAAAAAGTAGCCGTCTCGCCATCCTTTTGGACTTGGATGGCAGTCAATTTGAAAAGGGGTTGAATCGGTCTTTGTCGCGTTTCAAAAGCGCGTCAAAGCAAATGCAAACCGCTGGCAAGAATTTGTCGGTTGGACTGACGGCACCGCTGGCATTGGTTGGCGGTGCGTCATTTAAGGTGGCCGCGGATTTCGAATTGGCGATGGCCAAGGTGGCCGCGGTTTCCGGCGGTGGCGAAGATTCGTTGAAAAAATTGACGGATCAAGCGAAAACGCTTGGTGCCACCACGTCGTTTTCCGCGTCACAGGTTTCGGAACTCCAATTGGAATTGTCGAAGCTCGGTTTTGAAACGTCCGACCTGGTTGGGAAAGACGGAATGCCGGGCATGACCAAATCGGTGTTGAATCTTTCGAAAGCATTCGACACCGAATTGGGTGAAACCGCGGCCGTGGTCGGTGCGACGTTGCGCCAATTCTCGTTGGAAGCGGACAAAACCGGAGATGTCACCGACATCATGGCCAAATCGTTTGGCGCATCCGCGCTGGATTTGACCAAGTTCAGCGAGGGCATGAAAAACGTTGCCCCCGTTGCCAACGAATTTGGTTTCAGTTTGGAGGAAACAACCGCGTTGCTTGGCGTGTTGGCCAACAATGGAATCGCGGGTTCCGACGCTGGCACGAAACTGAAAATGGCGTTTTCGGAATTGGCCAAATCGGGCGTTCCGGTCAAAGACACGTTCACCAAAATCATTCAAGGGGGCACGGGGTACACGGAAGCCCTTGACCTTTTGGGAACACGGGCCGCAATTCTCGGCCCTGTCTTTGGCAAAAACCTTGAAGACCTTTCGAAACTGAACACCGAATTGGTGAACAGCACGGGCACCGCGGAAACGATGTCCGACATGATGGGCAACACGACCGCGGGAAAGTTGGCGGAAATGCAATCCGCCATCGAGGCCGCACAAATCGAATTGGGTCAGGCGTTAGCCCCAACGATTTTGGAGGTGGTGACCGTCATCCGGGATTTGGCTTCGTCGTTTGCCAACCTTGACCAAGGCACCAAAGACACCATCGTACAAATCGGGTTGGCCGCGGCCGCCCTTGGGCCGATGCTCATTGTGGGTGGCAAAATCACGGGTGCCGTCACCCAATTGTCCGGGGCATTCAAACTGATGGGCAAGGCGGCCAGTATGTCGGGCGCATCGGCCGCGACGGGCTTTGCCAAGTTGATCCCCGTTTTGATGAACCCCGCGTTCCTTGCAGGGGCGGCCGCCATCACCGCCATTTCGTTTGCGCTGGCACCCGTGGTCAAGCGTTTGACCTCGATGGAGTTCAAGATGAGGACGGCCGCAGGGGCGACGCGCGAGATGAACAAAGCCGTGGCCACGGAACGTGCCGAGGTGACCACGTTGTTTGCAAAATTGAAGTTGGCCGCAAAGGGTGAACGCGACCGAGCCGACGCGGTGAAAGCCATCAACGGGAAATATGGGGAATACCTTGGCAACCTCGATTTGAACACGGCAAGTTTGGAGGACATCGAGAAAGCGGAAAAAGCCGTGACCGATGCCGTGGCCAAGCGTGTCCGCGCTCAATTGCTGGCGGAAACGACAAAGAAACAAGCGGAAGCCCAAGCGACCGTGGAAAAAATCCTTTTGGATTTCGAAGTGGAGGCGATTGATTCGGGTGAAAACGTTGACGAAATCGCGAGGGTGTCGAACGCCACACGCGATTTGTTCGCGCAGTTGGCCGCAGGGGAAATCGACGTGCAAGGTTTCCGCGATGGGTTGCGCGTCATTAAGGATTCGACATCGCGTGATTTGGCTTACGCCCTACGCACCGCGACCGATTCGGGCGGGATGTTCGGCACGGGCATGAACAATGCGGCCATTGCCTTGAACGATGCGGCCATGGCAACGCGCAACATGGAACGCATGATTGAACGTTTGGATGGCACCACCAACGAAGCCACCGACGCGACCGACGATGCGACCGATGCCACCAACGCC
>CALINB010000366.1 GCA_938045325.1 uncultured Rhodospirillales bacterium
CGGATTTAATCGCGCTGACGGCGGCTTGCGTATCCGTGCCAATGCCGCAAGCGATGACCGGTACGTGAATGCGTTCCGATTCCAAGCTGTTGATCAAAGAGCGGATATCTTGTTTTACATCGATCATAATCAAATCGGCGCCTTGACCCGAACGGAGCGTGTTTAAGGCACCGCTTGCATCATTGACTTGGACGACTTTTGCGCCGCGGCTGACGGCAATTTGGCTCGCCGCGCCGATCTGACCATCAAGATTACCGATAATAAGTAGCTGCATTGTTTTTCTCCGCGCGTTCGATCTTTATTTAATCGAAATACTGAATGCGTTTTGCCGGCGGCAGGATGCTGTTCAGCAGCATTTCAAGCCGACGGGGGTTTTCTTGTCTGCCGATTGATGACGCGCCCATCATGTAAATATTATTGATTAAAGCTTCTTCGGCTGAATTACGTTCGAGTTTATTGGCGAGCGGCATAAAGACCATGTTTGCCAACACGGCACCGTAAAATGTGGTTAAAAGCGCAACTGCCATAGCCGGGCCAACCGTCGAGGGGTCTTGTAGATTGCTCAACATCTGTACGAGGCCGATTAAGGTGCCGATCAGGCCCATGGCCGGTGCGAATTCCGCGGCCCGGCGCAGAACGTTGGTGCTTTTATTGTGCCGTTGGATTGTTGCATACATTTCCCGGCTCATGATGACTTCGACTTCTTCGCCAGGTGTGCCGTCAATGACTAAGGCAACGCCTTTGTGTAAAAAGGGTTCGTTCGATAAGGAGTCAACGATGCCTTGTAAGGCGAGGACGCCGCTTTTTCGGGAGAGCTCGGCAATTTCGAGAATATGGTTGGCCGCTTCTGAAGCGTCGCGGCCCGAATAGACAAACGTTTTCATTACAACGCTGGCGGTTTGTGCAATTTCCTTTAGGGAAAAACACATCGTCACGACGGCAAGCGTGCCACCCAGCACGATGAGGAGCGCCCGGATATCAAAGAATGATTTTGAGTCACCGCCCAGGAAAATAGCCGTCAGTACCAAAACGAAACCGCAAACAAGACCGATGATTGTGGCAAGGTCTATTTTTTTGCGCTTTTGACGCGGCAATATCGGGGTGGTCTCATTTGCCATGTGTTAACCGCGGTCCTCTTTGATGATTTCCGTCATCGTTATGCCTAGACGGTCCTCAACGACGACGACTTCACCGCGGGCAACAAGGCGATTGTTAACGTAAATGTCGATGGCTTCACCGACCTTACGATCCAACTCGACAATGTCCCCCCGGCCAAGTTTCAAGATTTGGCTCACCTGCATCGAGGATTTGCCCAGAACGGCAGATACCTGTACGGGAATATCGTAGACCGCTTCCAGGTCTTGCACGCTGGTGAATTCATCGGGGACTGGCGGGCCTTGTTGAGGCGGAGGAGCCTCGCCGTCTTCCTGCGATTTTTCAGCATTACCTTCCGTCGCTTCGGGATTGTCTAATTCCGACAACTCCAGATTTGCATCTTCTTCGGCCATAATCGTCTCCTATCGAGATCCTATTCTTCCTTCGCCGGGGCGTCCGGTGTGTCCAAAGCCTCGGGAATTTCGGGTGAGGGTTCAGACGGGCTTTCCGGTTCAGGAGAATCCGCTTCAGATTGTACTCGGTTTTCAGCCATATCCTCATCGGTGGCTGTTTGTGGCGCTGTCATGTCCTCTTGAACGTTGGCATCCTGCGCCGTTTGGTCGTCACTTGCTATTTCTTCACTCAGGGCTTCTTCCGACATGTTTTCGGCAATCAACGAATCGATGTCTTGCCATAGGGCTTTTGTATCTCTCGATGCCGTGCCCGTGCCCCATTCAATCCGGCAATCGCTCAAGGGAAGCGCCTCATCGCCATTGAAGATCACTTTTCCCTCAAAGCCGGTCTCAGACATCATCGGCTCTAAGCGGGATGAAATTCGCTCGCGCAAGGATTCGTTGACGGTAATAGTCAATCGCGGCTCGTCTATCATTTTTTCCATAATCGAGATGATCACTCGTTCGACTTCTTCCAAGGCGCCGCGTTCACTGAATTGCGGAAAAAGTTTCCGGGTGATTGACGTTGCAACATTCACGGCATCCCGCGCCGTTGCTGTGTTCGCTTCGTCTTGACGTTGAAATACGC
This sequence comes from uncultured Rhodospirillales bacterium, assembly GCA_938045325.1. GTDB lineage: Bacteria > Pseudomonadota > Alphaproteobacteria > Rhodospirillales > CALINB01 > CALINB01. The sequence goes on from CALINB010000366.1 coordinate 2,137, forward strand.
CCTCGATTTTTTCAAGGATCGCTTCAAGTGACGTCGCTGTTTGCTGGACGACAGACTCCAAGGTTTCTTTCACACCTTCTTCTTTACCGCGGGCAAAACTATCTTCGCGGGCGGCTTTCATCTCTTCTTCGCTAAAGGTCGGTACGACGATTTCAGGTTCTGATTCATCATCCTCATCGAGCAGATCTTCTTCCAACTCTTTTTCTTTGACTGGCGGACAGTCAAAGTCATAGTCGAAAAGAAATTTTTCAGTTGAAGCCATAAAAGGTAGTATCCCGGTCTTCTGCTAAACGATGAGCTCGTCATCTTCGGCGCCAGTGGAAATGACGATCTCGCCGGCATCGGCAAGCGCCTTGGCGGAGGTCACGACCGCAGCTTGCGCTTCATCAACATCGCGCAGGCGCACCGCACCCATCGCATCCATATCCTCTTTCATCATCTTACCGGCCCGTTCCGACATGTTTCTGAAAAACATGTCGCGGAATTCATCCGATGCGCCTTTCAAAGCCAACGCCAGTTGATCCTTTTCGACCTGACGCATGAGCACTTGAATACCGCCGTCATCGAGCCGTGAGAGGTCGTCAAACTTGAACATCAATGCCTGAATCTTTTCCGCCGATTCCCGGTTGTGCTCTTCCAAGGCGGTCATGAAGCGCGTTTCCGTGCCTCTGTCCAACGCGTTGAAGATATCCGCCATCATCTCGTGACTGTCCCGGCGCGCCGTGCGCGCCAAGTTGGTCATGAATTCGGTCCGCAAGGTTTTTTCGATGTTGTCTAAAACTTCTTTTTGCACAGCTTCCATGCGCAGCATCCGCATGATCACTTCCATCGAGAAGTTCTCAGGCAATAAACCCAGAACCCGGGCGGCATGGTCGGCCTTGATCTTTGACATCACCACGGCGACCGTCTGGGGGTATTCGTTCTTAAAATAGTTGGCCAGTACCGCTTCGTTTACGTTCTCGAGCTTCTCCCACATGGTGCGTCCGGCAGGCCCGCGGATCTCCTCCATGATGCCTTTGACCCGCTCCTCATCCAGAGCGCCGTAGAGCAGGCGTTCGGTGCTTTCATAAGAACCGATCAAGCCTCCAGTAGAAGAAAGACTGTCAGCGAACTCGACGAACAGGCGTTCGACGACATCGGCGTCCACCGTGCCGAGCTGGGACATGGTCTGCGACAGCTCGCGGATCTCTTCGTCTTCCATCATCTCAAAGAGGGTCGAGGCATGCTGATCGCCCACCGCCAACATAAAGATCGCTGCCTTTTGTGGACCCTTGAGGGTCCGATAGTCCATTTTCTCAGCCACGGCCTAGTCTCCTTGGTAAAGCCACGTTCGGAGGATTGAGAGGGCTTCATCCGGGTGTTTTTCAATAATTTCGCCGACTTTACTGACGGACGAAGCTTTCACCCGGCCCTCAATCCGATCGATATCAATAAGTTCTTCCCCTACTTCTTCAGGCCTTGCCGCACCTTCAGCGCCAGGTAAGGCTGCCGGTGCTTCGCCCTCAGGTAGAGGCTTGCCGTCCGATGGTAAGGCATCGGTGACGGAAGGCATGGCTTCGAAGGCCCGTTGCACAAGCGGACGAACCACCAGCAAGATAACCAAGATAGCGACGATACTCAGAACGATGATTTCCGCCATACGCAGGAGATCATTTTTTTCGAGGCCAAAGAACAATTCGAGCTCTTCTTCAACCTTGATGCGCGGATCAGCGAACCGCATGTTGATGACTTCAACCGTATCGCCCCGGTCAGCATTAAAGCCGATAGCGCCGCGAACAAGCGTCGCAAGCAGTCCCATCTCTTCTTTTTTGCGCGGGGTGTATTTGATCGTGCCGTCATCGGCAATGGCTTGAATGCCGTCAACGAGGACCGCGACGGACAAGCGCTTAACATTACCGACGTCGCGAATGTGATTGATGACTTTTTTGGAAACCTCAAAGTTGACGGTTTCCTCATTGCGGCTTTCCGATTGTGACGCACCAGCCTGCGCGCCCGGTGTTAAGTTGGGGTCCGGCAGATTGGTTGCAACACTGACCGGCGGACGGCCTTCGGATTCCTTGCTTTGGGCTTGCTCTTCGATGGTTTGAGTTGATCGGACCACTTGGCCTTCCGGATCGAATTTTTCTTCATTCGTGGTAATCCGGTCAAAGTCCATTTCCGCGTTGATTTCGGCGCGGACTTTCCCCGGTCCTACGGTTTGCTCGATCAGGGTTTCGATTTTGCGGGCCAATTGGCGTTGAAAGTTTTTCCGGCGGTCTTCCGCTTTGTTGGCCAATACATTGGGGTCGTTTTCGTCTTCAATGCCGCGGGCCAGCAGGTTTCCTTTACCGTCGACAATGGAAATACGAGTTGGTTTTAACTGCGGGATAGCGGCAGAGACCAGATGCTGGACAGCTAAAATTTGCGCTTTGGTGATATGTCCTTTCTTAAGCCGCAACGCGACCGATGCGCTAGGTTCCTGCTTGGTGCGGCTGAACAGCTCTCTTTTCGGCAGTACGATATGAACACGCGCTTTTTTAACATTTTCCAACGACTGAATGGTGCGGGCTAATTCGCCTTCCAAGGCGCGGACAAGGTTTACATTCTGGACGAAGTTGGTTGTGCCAAGCGAATCGCGGTTATCGAACAATTCGTAACCAACGATTGATCCACCAGAGAGGCCGGCTTCGGCCATGCTAATGCGGAGTTTGGGGGCGAGATCTTTTGGAACGAAAATCTGCGTGCCGCCGGCCTTAATTTCATAAGGTGTTTTAGAGGCATCGAGTCTAGCGGTGATTTTCGAGGCATCAGCTGGATCAAGGTCGCCGAACAGCAGCGTCAAATCCGGCGTTGATAATTTCGATGTTAAAAAAACGAAAAAGCCTAACAGGGCTACAACCACCGCGCCCATGATTCCGAGACGGATCGGGCCCAGGTTGCGTAAAGCTTGGACGATTGAATCCACGATTTATCCCCCACTACCAACAACGAAACAGCCCCCCACAGGGCTGCGCGTCCTCCCACAGGACCAGGCCCGTACCACATTCCGGGCCTAGGGCTCACGCTAAGGCTTCAGAGGTGAAAAAGTGGTTAACAATGCGGCAAAATTTGCCTACCCGCCAGCCCGGAGTTTTCCGGGATTATTCGGCTGCTTGGAGCCGGTTGCGGTAGTGCTGAATTCGAGTCGTTTTGAGGCCGGCCAACCCATAACTTTTCAGGTTCTCAGCCCAGCTGTTGAACTCGTCTTCAGTGAGGCCATAGCGGCGGCAGGCTTCCTCCAGGGATATCACCCCCTTGCGCACACCGGCGACCACGGCGGCTTTTCGCCGGCTCACCCAGCGTTTGGTGTTAGCCGGCGGCAGATCATCTAGGGTTGGGGTATTGCCGGGCCGGATCGGCTTTTGAGGCGAATCCGGCGCAGTGGAACTGTCATTTTTTGGCTGATTCATGGGATTTTTAAGCACTGGTTGTTTCTGATTGTTGTTGCGGGAAGATTACCATCACGCCGTTAAAATTCCGCTAAGGCCCCTGGAAAAAGGCCCGGGATCCTGCCGGAAATGCCGCTGTTAACGATTGCTTGAGACTTTCCATGTGCCATAGGCTTTTCTAAAACCATCTGAAGGCAGGAATGCATCCACTTTTGCTCGATATTCCCGACACCATGGAAACGCCACGGCTGACGCTTCGTGCCTACGGCCCCGGCGATGGCGCCGAGTATTTTTCCGTGATCAAGCGAAACCGCGAACATTTAGCGGGTGTGATGCCCAATTATATTTTGGCTATTGCGACAGCCGAAGAATCCGAAACCTTTATCCGGCAGCTTTGTGCCGATTGGGCGGCCCGAAACCGGTTTTGCTTTGCCATCCGGGATAAGCAATCAAATGAATTTATCGGTGAAATTTACATCCAAGGGATGGATTGGGATGTGCCGACGATCGAGCTGGGTTTTTATGCTGACGTCAATCATCAGGGAAAAGGTTTTATTACCGAATCCGTAACGGCCGCGGTTGAATTTATTTTTGATCATATGCAGGCACATAAAATTTGCGTCGTCTGCGATGATGTAAACCTGAAAAGTCATGCTGTTGCCGAACGTTGCGGATTTATTCAAGAGGGTGTTTTGCGCGAACAAAAGCGCCGGCCGGGCGGTGGCTATATCAGTTCCCGGTTTTACGGTCTGTTGCGTAGCGAATATGAAAAACAGCGCGCCAAAAAAATGAAACCATAAGTTCCATAAGGTTGACCCCGGTTCGCTGTGGGGGCGAACCGGGGTCTGTGGGAGTGTGTGGTCGTGGGTTGTGGTAGTGTGGTTTGCGAAACTTTATCGTTTCGTTCTTAGTAATTCATCGAGCATATCGTCAGCCGTTGAAATGATCTTCGTCGAGGCCGAAAACGCCCTCTGCACGACGATCATCTTGGTGAACTCTTCACCAATATCTACTGTCGACTGTTCCAACGCTCCCTGAACTGTTTGCCCGGCGGGTCCGTTATCGGCGACACGCAGGGTCGGATCGCCCGAGGGCTCTGTAGCACTCCAAACGTTACCGGTTTTCTGATCGAGTCCGTTCAAGTTAGTGAACGTGGCAACCGGAATTTGGAAA
>CALINB010000367.1 GCA_938045325.1 uncultured Rhodospirillales bacterium
GACCGCAAAAAAATGCGCACGATCCTGGCCGACCTCGGCATCCCCGATGGCATGGCCGTCATTATGCGCACGGCCGGAATCAACCGGACAAAAGCCGAGATTAAACGGGATTACGAATACTTATTCCGCCTCTGGGATCAAATCCGAAACGAAACGCTTCAATCGACGGCACCCTGCCTGATTCACGAGGAAGCCAACCTCATTAAGCGGTCAATCCGCGATCAATACAGCCGTGATATTTCGGAAGTGCTGGTCGAAGGCGAAGAAGGATACCGCTTCGCAAAAGACTTTATGAAACTACTGATTCCATCGCACGCCAAGCGGGTGAAGCGGTACGACGAAAAAGACATGCCGCTGTTTCAGCGCAATCAAGTCGAGGGCCAGCTTGACGCAATGCTGACCCCAATCGTGCACCTGAAATCTGGCGGTTATATTGTCATCAACCCGACTGAAGCTTTGGTTGCGATCGACGTGAACTCGGGGCGCGCCACCCGTGAACGGAACATCGAAGAAACAGCGCTCAAAACGAATTTAGAAGCCGCCGAGGAAGTTTCACGCCAACTCCGCCTGCGCGACCTAGCCGGGCTGATTGTGATTGACTTCATTGACATGGAAGTGCGCCGCAACAATGTTCAGGTCGAACGCCGGCTGAAAGAATGTATGGCCGAAGATCGGGCCCGCATTCAAATCGGCCGGATCAGCCATTTCGGCCTTCTTGAGCTTTCACGCCAGCGTCTGCGGCCGAGCCTGATGGAAACCAATTTTGAAACGTGCGTTCATTGCAACGGCATGGGTGTGATCCGATCGATTGAATCGACGGCGCTCTCCGTCTTGCGTGCCATTGAGGAAGAAAGTTCGCAACATAAGTCCGGCTTGATGACCATCAAACTACCGACGGCCGTCGCACTTTACCTCCTTAACCATAAACGGAGCGCCTTACAGACCATTGAAGAACGGGAATCGATCCAAATTTCGGTCGATAATGACGACAGCCTCATCCAGCCTGACTTTTCGATCCTATTCGACGGTGAGCCGGTCGCCGAACATACCGACCGGAAAGCCCCCGAAGTAAAACCGGAGCAGCGGACAGCCGATTCGGATGATGAAAGCCCCCGTAAGCGTAAGCGCCGTCCGCGGCGACGGCGCAAAAGTGCCGGCGAGCGGGATGCCGAAAAACAATCGGAAGCGCAGAACGGCGACGAAACGCAAGAAAACGCCGAATCACAAGAGACGAAGTCCGACAGTGATCAAGAAGAAATAGAAGAATCCGGCAGCAAACGCAGGCGCCGGGGCAAGCGCGGCGGCCGGCGCAGGACGCGCAAACCGAAACAAAAGACCGAATCCGCTGAAACCGAAGAAACGGCCGATCCAACAGATTCGGCGGAAGCAAATACCGAGAATGAGGCAACGCCATCCAACGGCAGTGGCGAAGTCTCCACGAATGAACAAGCCGACTCCAACGAACCTGACGCCGTGCTTGAAGAGAAGACCCAAGATGAACCTGTTCATGAGGAACCGGCCCTTGAGAAGCCTACCGATGAATCCACTGCCAAACCGGAAGCACCGCAGGACGACTTGCCGCCGGTCGGTGATAATGGAACGACCGTGATCAACATCGAAAATACGCAAAATCAAGACGAAAATAGTGAGCCACGGCGCGGCTGGTGGAATCGCGGCTAAATAAAAATTCGGACTGCTGTCACCGCAGCCAATCGATGAGTTTTTCAGCAGCTTTCGCTATATCGCTGTTCGGCCCGGCGAAAGAGAACCGAACAAAGCGATTACCCCGGTCCGGATCAAAATCAACCCCGGGCGTGATCGCGACACCGGTTTCAGCTAGTAATTTTTGGCAGAATGAATAGCTATCGTTCGTGAGATGGCCGACATCGGCATAAAGATAAAAGGCCCCTTCAGCCGCAGCGAGTTTATCAATACCGGCTTTCGGCAACTCGGCCAACAACAGCGACCGGTTCTCGGCATATCCGGCGACAATGGCATCCAGCTCATCGGTACACTCAAACACAGCGGTGCCGGCTAGCTGCGACAACGTTGGCGGTGAAATAAATAAATTCTGCGAAAGACATTCAAACGAGCGCAGCATGTTTGCCGGCACAATCATCCAGCCCAGGCGCCATCCCGTCATGGAGAAGTATTTCGAAAAGCTGTTGATGATGATGGCATCATCATTCAAGGCACACACCGTTTGAGCTTTTGGCCCATACGTAATGCCATGATAAATCTCATCGGATATAAGCCGGACATCATGATCGCGGCAATAATCAGACAACAAGGCAAGAGCCGGCTCGTGAATCATTGTCCCCGTCGGGTTTGACGGACTGGCGATAATCAAACCGTCGATGCTCTGAGCGTGTTCAATGATTAGTTCCGGCGTCGGTTGAAAGTTGGTGTCCGGACCGACGGGAATGACCACCGGCTCAATATCCAGCGCAATTAAAATATTCCGATAAGCCGAATATCCGGGCGCTGCCAATGCAACACGGTCCCCCGCATCAAAGGCGCTTAAAAACGATAAAACAAAACCGCCAGAAGAGCCGGTTGTAATAATGATCCTCTCCGCGCTGATATCGGTGCCGTAGTAGTCGTGGTAATGCCGGGCAATCCGCCGGCGCAGTTCAGGCACACCGAATGAATCCGTATACCCAAGGCGGTCATGATCCAACGCAGTCTTGGCGGCCTCGATGACACGACGGGGCGCCGCCGTTCCCGGTTGGCCGACTTCAAGATGCAACACATCACCACCCAACGCGGCTCTTTCATTGGCAGCCCGCATCACATCCATGACAATAAAGGGAGAAATCGTCCCTCGATCGGCGATTTTAAGGGTCATAGGCGAATATCCGGTGTTGTACGCGGCGGCAATAGGATTAAATAATACATATCATATATTTAAACGAGCCGTGATTTGACGCGGACCACGCGCTTGCTACATTGGGTATATATTGGATGCTCACGGTGAAAAAACGATTTCCAGCATATTTGCTGATTATTTTAACCCTGTTGATGGGCTGGCCCGGCGTTTCCCAAGCGCAAGGTCAGGGGTTGTCGTTTATCCGTGACGCGGAAATAGAAGACACCATTCGTATATTTTCGGCCCCGCTATTTCGCGCTGTGGGGCTTGAGCC
>CALINB010000368.1 GCA_938045325.1 uncultured Rhodospirillales bacterium
CCAGCCGAGGACGGTTTCGACGGACTTCGGAAACCAGCTTTCGCCGTGAGGATAATCGGAAGCATACATCAGAACATCGTCACCGATGAGATCCATGATCGCATTGGTGAGTTTGTCCCCTTCGGGAATTTCGATGCTTTGAAAGTATCGTCCCGAAAGCACGTAGTCGCTCGGCTTGTGTTGCAGGTCTTCGGGAAGAGCAGTGCGAATGGTGTGATAGTGTTCGTCGGTGCGCGCCATCCAAAACGGCAGCCAACTGTGACCCGCTTCTAAGGTGCCGATGCGAATATCGGGGTACCGGTCCATCAGGCCCGAGCCGATGAGAGACGCCATGTTGCGCATGCCGCACCACGGATGCGAGGCCGAGCGCTGCAGGAACAGGTTCTCCCAGTTGTCCAAACCGCCCGGCGCGTAGGGCGGCATCACGGTAAAGGTGTGCAGGGCGACACACAGGTCATGATCGGCGGCAGCCTTCCATACGGGTTCCAAATCCGGGTGATCAAGCGGCATGCCGACCGGGGCATACACCATGACGCCCCAGGCCCAACGGGACGTGCCCCACTTTTTAATTTCCTTAACGCTGCCGGCGACATCGCGGGCACAAGCCAGAATGACACCGCCCAAACGATCCGGATAGGCGCCGCAGTAATCGTTCATCCACTCGTGATAGGCGCGGTACATCGCCGCCTCAAGCTCGATGTCATCATCGGAAGTAAAAGTGCCGAACCAGCCGGAGGGAAGGGTGAGGTTCACGTCGACCCCTTCGAGGTCCATGTCCTCGATGCGCGCGGCCGGGTCGAGATCGACCTTGGGGTGCGGCTCGCGGCCTTTGAAGGCGCCTTTAAAGCCGGCCATATAGCGTTCGTTGTCGCCGGGGGGCGTCGCCGCGGCTTGGCCCAGCTGGCGGCGGTATTTGCGCTGGCCTTTAAGGTAGGTCACGTGGCCGGTGCGAAAGTGCGCTTTTTTGTATTCTTCCCAGCCTTTAAGTTTTTCCTTGGTCTCGGCGGCGAAATATTTTTCGAGAATGTTGACGTACGGACCGACGTGGGTGTCTGAATCGAAAACCTTGAAGCCGTCTCGCGCCATGATTTTATCCTTTCGTCATTTTATGTCGCCGCGCCGCTGCCGCCGGTCGAGCGTTTGTATTTTTCGAGCATCTCTTTCGAGAAATATTTTTGCTCCAGCTCCTGTTGTTTGTCCAGGTCTTCGTTGCCGGGCCAGCGTAATGGGTTGGGGTAGGGTTTATCCTTGCGCGACTCTTGAAAATCATCCCAGGCGGCGATACCGCGTTCTTGAAACTCATTCATAAAGTCATAGAGCGCCGCCCAGGTCACGTGATGGGTGAAGCCGGGCAGCCAGGCGATATTCACGCCGAGTGCTTGATGTTCTTCAAGAGTTAAGAAACGGTCCATCTGTCCTTTCATGAACGAGAGCGGACCTTTCACGGCGGCGCGGGCCAGCTTAATTTCATCCGGCGAATGCGGCGATTCGAGTTGCACCCAATCGACGCCGGCTTCCTGTTCGTAGAGTTTCAAGCGCTCGATACAATCTTCGAGGCTGCTGTTAGCGGCATCGCGGGCGTAGCATTGCGCCATGATGACGAAGTCCGGGTCCAATTCGTTTTTCATATCGACGGCGGCTTTGTAACGCGCAATCGCTTGTTCGATGGGTACGACTTCCATGCCGGCACTTTGGGTGCGCCGCTTGCCTTCGATGGGCTGATCGTCAATGCGCACGCCGGCGATACCCGCCTTAATGCATTCACGGATCATGCGCCGCACCGCCATGATGCCGCCGTGGCCGGTGTCGCCGTCCATGATGATGGGAAAGTCGACAGCGTTGGCAATCCAGCCGGCGATCTGCACACATTCGGGCATCGAGGCTGTGCCGACGTCGGCCATGCCGGTATAGGTGCCGACCACGCCGCTGGTGCCGACAAATGCGGCTTCCGCACCTGCTTCCTGCATGACGCGGGCATGTGCCGCCGTCGGCGTGTGCAAAATACAGAGCACTTTGCCGTCGCGGTGGATCAGTTTTTTAAGCTTTGTCGTTGGTTTGACGTGCGGCTTTTCGGAACCGTCATTCGATGCGGCGTTCAAAGGGACCTCCCAAGGCAGTATGTAAAATTATAATTCGTTCGGACTTATGAGATGGCTGGGGCGGCAGGATTCGAACCTGCGAATGCCGATACCAAAAACCGGTGCCTTACCACTTGGCCACGCCCCATCACGGTGTCGCGATTCGGGCCGACCATAAGCCGAAATGCCGATTCCCGCAACGGTGCGGTTACCGTTTTTTTGGCTTTCCGGTGGCGGTGTCCGCCAGTAAGGGGGCCGCTTCGACCCACCAATCGGGATGCCCTTGGCGCAGGGTTTTTGCGCCGGTTTCGGCCTGATCCTGTGTGGCAAACAGCGCAAAGCAAGTCGCGCCGCTGCCGCTCAAGCGGCTCAATAATGCCGCGGGACACTGTCTTAAGGCGGTGAGGACGTCGTCAATCACGGGTGCGATGGCAACGGCGGCTTCGGTGAGGTCATTACCGCGTGTGGATAATATTTCAGCGAAATCCGCCGCCGTGGCCGGGCCATTGCCGAAAGGATTCGCGGCGGTGAATTCGCCTGTTCGCTTGCGGAACACGGCCGCGGTTTCGACCGGCACATGGGGATTGACCAAAACGAGCCACGCCGGCGGTAAGGCGGGTGCCGGCGTAATGGTCTCACCGATCCCGCTCACGAAGGCGGCTTGACCGTGCAGGCAAATGGGCACATCGGCGCCGAGGGAAAGACCAAGGGCATAAAGTGTTTCGTCCGTGATCGATAGGTCCCAATGCTTGACGAGCCCATGCAGGGTTGCCGCGGCATCGGCTGAACCGCCACCGATTCCGGAGGACGCCGGTAAACGTTTTTCCAAGGTGATGGCCGCGCCCTTTTGAATGCCGGTTTGATCGGCCAGCATCCGGGCGGCCTTTAAGACAAGATTATCGTCGCTCTTTGGGATTTCGCCGGCGCGCGGCCCGGTGACCGATAGCGTTAAATTTTCGGCCGCTTCAATCGTGATGCGATCGCCGGTCCCGACAAACGCGATGAGGCTGTCGAGTTCGTGATAGCCGTTGGCCCGCTTGCCGGTCACGTGGAGATAGAGATTGATTTTCGCGCAAGCCGCGACAGTGACGGCAGGGCTTTGTTGCGCAGTCATGTCTAAGGCGTGCTGCTTTTAATTTTGGCTTTTGCCGCTTCGACAAGGCCGGATTTCAATTTCTTTTTGACCTTGGCCAGCAATTCTTTTTCGGCTTTTAAAACCAGAACGCGCTTCCATTGAAAATGCGCTTCCGTTAAGCGGCCGACACGCCAATACGCATCACCGAGATGATCGTTGATAATCGGATCGTGCGGGCGGATTTCGACGGCGCGTTCCAGATGGGGCACGGCGTCTTTATAATTGCCGAGCTTGTAATACGCCCAGCCCAAGCTGTCGACGATGTAACCGTCATTGGGCCGAAGCTTGACGGCTTTTTTGATCATGCCTTGCGCCTTGGATAGATGCTGGCCCCGGTCGATCCAGGAATAACCCAGATAATTCAAAACGTACGGTTGATCCGGTTCAAATTCGAGCGCTTTGAGAAAATCCGCTTCCGCGCGCGGCCATTGATTGGATTGTTCGAGCGAAATGCCGCGTGCATAAAAAATGCTCCAATGTTGTTTGGTGACATTTTTGATGCGCGATAAGGCACGGTCGTAGGCTTTAACGGCCTCGGCGAACCGTTCCCGGCTGCGCAGAATGTCGCCGAGATCGACGAGCGGGTCGGCATTTTCGGGATGCTTCTTCGCTAAATCGTTGAGCATTTTAACGGCGTCGTCGGTGCGGTCCAGCCGGTCGAGGTTTGATGCGATACGTAATGTTGCCGGCCATGAAAACGAAGATTTCGGACTGATTTTTTTGTAAACCGCATTGGCGTGATCGTAGCGTTCGTCCGAATCGAAAATGCCGCCGATCAGAATGCGCATGATCGGAAATTGCGGTTTTAGGTAAAGCCCCAGCTGGGCAACCACGAGGGCCGTTTCTTCGGCGTTTTGTTGGCGTAAGGAACTCGCAATACCGAACAGACCTTCGGCGGCGGCATCAAGGGCCGTCGTGATTTCCGATTTCGGCTTGCCGCCGTTTTTCAACCGCGCGAAATGGTCATCGAAGAGCCGTGAGCCCGGATTTTGCTTTTTATAAGTCGTATAAATTTTTGTCGCGGTTTCCGGCTGACCATTCCGTTCAAAGTATGACCCTAGCAGCTGGGTCATGCGCAATGAAGAACCGGACGGCGATTTAAGAACCTTGTTGTAAAAAGTTTCCGCGGTCGCATGGTTGCCGGTCAGCTCATGGATTAAGCCGGCATGGAGATCGTAAAGCGTTATCGCACCCTTGTTTTTCGACAACGGTTTCAAAGCGGCGAGTGCTTCGCCGATTTTTTCCTGACCGACCAATGCCCACGCATGCAGCAGCGGTACAACAAAGGCATTCAAGCCTTTCGGCGAGAGACTTTTAAGGTGCTTCGATGCCGCGGCGAATTTTTTTGCCTTCAAATCGCGGCTGATCAACGCGAGATCGGCAATCGGCGCGGGGTGTTTGGCGTCCGTCAGTTTCTTGGCGAGCTCAAAGGCGCGTTTCATGCGCCCTTCGGCGACCATGAGAATAAAGGTTCGGCGAATAAGGCGGGTGTTTTTTGGGTCCAGGGCGAGCGCTTTTTCGAGGTACTCGGCAGCTTCCTTCATCTTACGCTGAACTTGGGCATGGCGGCCCGCGATGTAATGACCGCTGAGGGACGTTCCCGTTTGTAACGGCTTTGTTACCGCAATCGGGCGCTCTTTTCCGATGGAGCCAAGCTCGTTTGATTGTTCGAGATCACTCGAGGCGCAAGCCGCCGGCATCATCACGAGTATGAGAACCGGGAACAACCAGCCGTGAGTCGGGCGCCTTTTCAGGAAGGTTGGTTTTAAGCTTTTCATAGGGTCAGTGTATCGAAGCTTCAAAGCGGGCTCAATTCACAAGTCGGTGGTTTCGGTTAACATTTCAAGAGCTGCAGCGCCCAAAGGCTTACATGTTCGGGTAATTCGGCCCGCCACCACCTTCCGGCACAACCCAATTAATGTTCTGGGTCGGGTCCTTAATATCGCATGTTTTGCAATGAACGCAGTTTTGAGCATTAATTTGCAATTGTTTATTGCCCGCATCTTCAATGAACTCATAAACACCCGCCGGGCAAAACCGTTGCTCGGGACCGTCATAATCATTGAGGTTTACGCTCACCGGCACGCTGTCATCCTTGAGGGTTAAATGGGCCGGCTGGTTTTCTTCATGATTGGTGTTTGAGATATAAACCGACGACAATTTATCGAAACTAACCGTGCCATCGGGTTTCGGATAGTCAATCGGTTTGCAGTCCGCGGCTTTCTTGAGTTGGCTGTGGTCATCGTGATGGCGGAATGTCCAAGGTGCGCGGCCACGCAAAATATACGTATCGAGTGCCGAATAAATCATGCCGACGAATAATCCCCAGCGGAACGACGGGCGAATATTACGGACTTTATATAATTGCTCCCATACCCAAGATTTCTTTAACGCTTCGGGATAGGCTTCAGGTGTGTTGCCGCCCGATTTCAGTGTTTCGGCAACCGCTTCGGCGGCGAGCATCGCCGACTTCATGGCCGTGTGCGATCCTTTCACTTTCGGCACGTTCATAAATCCGGCCGAGCAGCCGATCAGTGCACCGCCGGGAAAAACCAAATTCGGAATGGATTGAAACCCGCCTTCGTTCAACGCGCGCGCGCCATAGGCAATGCGCCGGCCGCCTTCGAAAATCGGTCGTATGGCCGGATGGGTTTTAAAACGCTGCATTTCATCGAACGGACTGAGGTAGGGGTTGTCGTAATCGAGACCGATCACGAATCCAACGGCGACTTGGTTGTCCTCGAGATGATAAAGGAACGATCCGCCGTAGGTTTTCGAATCCATCGGCCAGCCGACCGTGTGGGTGGTCCGGCCGGGGTGATGTTGAGCCGGATCGACTTCCCAGAGTTCCTTAATACCGATGCCGTAGGTTTGCGGATCAACACCGTCGCGCAGATCAAACCGCTCCA
>CALINB010000369.1 GCA_938045325.1 uncultured Rhodospirillales bacterium
CTGCTTTTGCATCTTGGGCCGTTTTTAAATACTTCAAGTTGTCACGTAGCTCATCAATACTGCGCACATAGAACCACATAATAATCTGGTCCGGATCCCCCGGCTTAACGCCCACGGTAACACTATCGGGGGGAACACCGCGTTCGCGCATTTTGCTGACAAATGCATCCGCCCGGCGGAGCTCCATGTTCCGGCCGGTCGACAGATCTTTGTCCGTGACGAAACGGCTTGCCATTACGAGCTCTAAATCATGGCGCATGCCCGGCGGCCGGCCGCTGAGTGTCGTTACAATACGGTCCAGTAGCTGCGTTTGTGCTTCACGCACCTCCGCCTTCCCCGTCTGAAACAGCGCGTCTGTCGGGACGATAATGCGCATCAGCTTCCCGGGTTGTACGATTTCGACTTTTGCGACCTGCAATGATGTTGCAAAAATACCCGTGACGGTTTCTTGGAATGCCTGGCCCGAGGCGCTGCTGTCTTCCGCTTGCAATGCCGTCGGATCGGTACTCGGCGGAACAGGACTAAATGTTGCCGTTAGGCTTTTCATTGCCGTTTTAGCCTTAACGTCCTCCAGCGTTGAGAAGCTGTTTAATAAAATAAAAAAAGCGAGCACAAGAAGATAAAGGGCGAGAAAAAGGAACAACGTACTATTCCCAGGATTTACCGGGGCCGCATTCGTTATTTCGTCATAACTGTTCATCATATTTTAGCCAAGCACGACCACAACGAATCGAGTTTAGCAAAATTTTCAGCGCAATTCCGCCTCAATCGCCCGGAACAGGCCTGCTGTATCTTGTGATTTTTGGGAGAAACCCGTGCCATCCAACACAAGCCCTTCGTGGTTTACGGGCTAGGAATTCGGCAGCCCCGTCGCCGGGCTCGGCAGTTTGCGCAAACGGGCCAATTCGATAGTGACCTCACGCGCTTTTTTCGGGTCCATTTTTGCCATGATCGCCGCCAGTTTTCGCTCTTTCATGCGCTCGGCCACCATCAGCAGCGTATCCAGCTCAAGCTCTTCAAAAATGCGCGCGGCGTCTTTCGGCTTCATGTTTTGATAGATTTTAACAAGGCTGTTCAGCTTGGCATCCTGCTGAGCGTCATGTTTTTTAATGAGCCCGTTGATGGTGACCTGCAGGGCCTTGATTTCCTGAATTTTTTTACCGATACGGTCTTCGGCGGCTTTTAGCAGGCCTTCACGAAGATCCAATTCGCGGGCGCGGGATTCAATTTGCTCGCGCCGGTCTGCCAATTGCTGCAAGAGATCGATCTCCGCTTGCGTCAGTAATGTCGGGTCTTTGCTGAGAAGTGTTGCCGCTTCCGGTGGTTCAGCGCTCGGCAAGGCTGCCAGCGGCTGAGCCGGACCCGGCTGAACACCCGGTAAATTTGTCGGCGCGCCTGGCTTTGCCGGTTGCTGGGCTTTTGCATCCCCGACCGCAAAAAATTCACTCATCATGTCGTCCATATCACCGGCAAGACTGCCAAGTTTTGCAGACAGCATCAGCACGGCTGCACAAATGGTGATCGGTAAAAAACGAATACGTGAGATGAATTTTAACATTGTCGATTTCGGCCTAACGGACTAATTGCAGGGCACGGATGAGCTCACGCTCGGCTTCCGAACGGGAAGCCGCAAGTTCGCGTCGCTTTTCCGCCGCGCTAGCTTTCATCGGCCCAAGGCCATCCGGTGCTTTTTGCTTCGGGAAATCGGTAACGTTGTAATCCGGCACAGCAAAATCCGATGTATCGATCTTACCGGTCCGCGGTTTGGTTGCCACAGGCTTGCGTGCCGCAGGCTTCGTTTTATCCCGTGCCGCACGGACAAGATCTTCAAGCTTATCGGCCGCCGACGATCCCCGCTCTGTTAAAAACATTAAATCATCGCGCAACGAGTGGGCTATTTCAACCTGCTCGCCGAGTTCACTCGCGGTAATCTTGAGTTTTTTCAGGCTTTTATCCGCTTTCATCGTCGCCGTATTGAACGACGCGGCCATCTTTTCAAGCTCGGATTTGTCGCGGCGCAAAGTACCGATCTTCTTATTCAGCACCATGGCGTAACAGATCGTTACCAAAAGCAACCCGGACACCAACAGATCTAAAGCAATTGATAAAGCCACTTCTATACTCCCTAATCTATTAACCGTTGTTCGATACGCACGGAAATCTGGTCCCCTTTTCTACCCATTTTTGCTGAGTAGAGTGAGACTTCACCACACCGTAAATCGACAAGAGACTCCGGCGTTGCATTCAACATGATGCGCGATCCGACTTTGAGGTCGAACACATCACTCAGGCGCAAAATTTGTTGATCCAAAACCGCGATGAGATCGACATCCGTCACCCATAACTCTTCCGCCAAGTGCGTTTCCCAAATCGAGTCACGGCCGAATTTTTCACCCATATACATTTGGAGCAACAGTTCACGAACGGGCTCCAACGTTGCGTAGGGGATCAGCAATTCCAGCCGCCCGCCGCGGTCTTCCATATCGATCCTGAGCCGCGCCACGATCGCGGCGTTCGATGGCCGTGAAATCGCTGCAAAACGAGGGTTTGTTTCAAGGCGGTCAAACCGGAACGTCACCGGACTCAAGGGCTCGAACGCCGCACTTAAGTCCTTCAGCATGACGTGAACCATTCGTTCAACCAAGCTACGTTCAATGGTCGTATATGGCCGCCCCTCGATCCGCATCGCAGCCGTGCCGCGACGGCCACCCAGAAGCACATCCACGATCGAATAGATCAAGCCGGAGTCGACGGTGATCAGGCCGTGGTTATCCCATTCTTCGGCCTTGAACACGCTGATCATCGCCGGTAGCGGAATTGAATTGAGGTAATCACCGAACCGGATCGATGCGATACTATCGAGAGAAACCTCGACATTGTCTGATGTAAAGTTTCGCAGTGA
>CALINB010000370.1 GCA_938045325.1 uncultured Rhodospirillales bacterium
TTCGGCACATAGGCTTCCGGCTGGTAGTAATCGTAATAGGACACGAAGTATTCGACCGCGTTGTCGGGGAAAAACGCTTTCATCTCGCCGTACAACTGCGCGGCGAGGGTTTTGTTCGGCGCAAGAATGAGCGTCGGGCGCTGTTGCTGTTGGATGACGTGCGCCATGGTAAAGGTCTTGCCCGAGCCGGTGACGCCGAGCAGGATCTGGTCGCGTTCGTTGTTATTCAGGCCCTCGACCAGCGCGGCAATAGCGTCGGGTTGATCGCCGGCGGGTTCGAACTCGGAAACGAGCTTGAAAGGCCGGGATTCGGCGATGGGCGGGCGCTTCTCGGGAATGAAGTTTTCGTGAATGAGCATCCCTTTGTTATAGGCACGCGGGCACGGCCTTTCCAGGGTCTTGGTACGGAGTTTGTAATTGCGCGGAATCACAGGACTGGCTAGGTTGGTGAGGCGTTCCGCTCCGCATGTTTGCCCGCCATTCGAAAGCTCCGATGCCCCGTTTTACCGTCACCCCGTCCGCCGCCTATGTCATGCTGTGTCTTGCCGCCTTGTTCTGGGGCAGCAACATTACCATCGGCCGCGCGGTCCATGCGGAGATCCCGCCGATTGCCTTGGCGTTTTGGCGCAACGGTATCGGCCTGTTGGGGCTGCTGGTCTTCACCGCGCCCACGCTACTGCGCCAACGGGCGGTGATCAAATCTCACTGGAAACTGTTTGCCGTTTCCGGCGTGGTCGGATTTGCATTGTTTAATTCGATCGCCTATGCCGCGGTTCATACCACCACGGCCATCAATGCCGCCCTGGTGATGTCGGCGACCCCGGTCATCGTGCCCGTGATGGCGTATTTTATGCTGAAAGAGTCGTTCAGCCGCCGCCAGGCGTTCGGCGTGGTGGTATCGTTCATCGGTGTCGCCGTCATTTTATGCCGGGGCAATCTTGAAATCCTGATGGATCTTCGTTTCGCACCGGGTGACCTGATCATGCTGGTGGCGGCCATCTGTTGGTCGCTGTATACGATTTTAGTGAAAAGCCGGCCCGAGGGAATCGATCCGTTTGTATTCATTACCGCCTCGTTGTGTTTCGGGGTGCCGGCTTTATTCCCGTTTTACCTGTGGGAGACATTGACCGTTCAAGCCGTGCCGCTGACTTGGCTCAATGCCGGCACCCTCGCGTATCTCGGCCTGTTCCCGACCATGGTGGCACTGGCCTTGTTCAACCGCGCGGTGGATGCGATCGGGCCGAACCGGGCTGGGCATTTCCAGCATATGGTTCCGGTCGCGGCGGCTATCCTGGCGATCATCTTTTTGGACGAAAAATTCCAGCAGTTTCATTTGACCGGGGTCATTATCATTGCCGCCGGTATCTGGTTTGCTCAAAGCACCCGGAAGGCGTAAAGATAAGGGGGGTTGAAGCCGATCAGCCCTTGCGCCGGGGCGGTAACGGGCGTACGTTCCGGCCCGTTTGTTTAGATTTTTTTTGACGGAAAAGGTCCGAATGTTATGTCGATTATTGCTTCGCGTTTGAATGCAATTAAACCGTCGCCGACCATTGCGGTGACACAAAAAGCCAACGATTTGAAAGCCGAGGGCCGCGACGTTATCGGTCTTGGCGCCGGCGAGCCGGATTTCGACACGCCGGACAATATCAAGGAGGCTGCCAAAGCGGCCATCGACCGGGGCGAGAGCCACTATACGTCCGTCGCCGGCACGACGGAATTACGCCAAGCCATCGTCGATAAGTTCAAGCGCGACAACGACCTGACGTATACCCTTGATCAAATTACCGTCGGCTGCGGCGGCAAGCAGATTATCTACAACGCGATCATGGCGACAATCAATCCGGGTGACGAAGTCGTTATTCCTACGCCCTATTGGGTGTCCTATTCGGACATCGTCTTGTTGGCAGAAGGTGTGCCGGTGTTTGTCGAATGCCCGATCGAGTCCGGGTTTAAATTGAACCCCGCGGACCTCGACAAAGCCATCACACCGAAAACCAAATGGCTGATGCTGAACTCGCCGTCGAACCCGTCGGGTGCCGCCTATACGGCCGAGGAGCTGAAGGCGATTACGGATGTAATGAAAAAGCATCCGCACGTCTGGATCATGACGGATGACATTTATGAAAAAATTATCTACGGCGATTTCGAATTCGCGACCGTGGCGCAAGTCGAGCCGAGCCTGTTTGACCGCACCTTAACGCTGAACGGCGTTTCGAAGGCCTATTGCATGACCGGCTGGCGTGTCGGCTACGCCGGCGGACCGACCGAACTGATCAAGGCGATGAATAAAATTCAATCGCAAAGCACGACACACACCAGTTCGATCTCGCAAGCCGCATCCGTCGAAGCCTTGAACGGCACACAGGATTTCATTCCGGAACATAACAAGGTGTTTCAGGAACGCCGGGATCTTGTCGTGAGCATGCTCAATCAGGCCAACGGGATTAATTGTCCCAATCCGGAAGGCGCCTTTTATGTGTATCCGTCGTGTGCGGGCATGATCGGTAAAACCACGCCGGATGGCAAAACCTTGTCGAACGACGAGGACGTCGTGACGTATTTGCTCGAAGCGGAAGGCGTTGCTGTGGTGCATGGTGCCGCGTTCGGTTTATCACCGTATTTCCGCGTCTCATACGCAACCTCGACGGAAGCCCTCGAAGAGGCTTGCACGCGAATTCAGCGGGCCTGCGCGGCGCTCAGCTAAGCCGGAATCCAAACCCATACCGAAGCGGCCCTGAAAGGGGCCGTTTTTCAATGTCTTAGCCGTTCCCTTCGGCAGGCGGCGGTGTGTGTAAATGGGGCTAAACAGCGCGCCCTTGGGCCGCTACACTATTACAAAATAAGAAAAAACAACCATACCCGGGAGGATAAACATGGCGATGAATCATCCGTCAGGTCCACGGTGTGCAGTACTGGTTGGACCTTATTTAAGCGGCAAAACAACTTTACTCGAAAGCATTTTAGTGGCGACCGGCGCGGTGAACCGGAAAGGTTCAACCAAAGACGGCACGTCCGTCGGCGATTCCAGCGACGAAGCGCGCGCTCGGCAAATGGGAACCGAGCCGAATATCGCAACGACGACGTATCTCGACGAAACATGGACGTTCGTCGATTGCCCGGGTTCGGTTGAGCTGACGCAAGACGCTTTTAATGCCAGCATGATCGCCGATGCCGCGGTCGTCGTTTGCGATCCGGAAGCTGATAAGGCTTTAACGGTGTCGCCGATCTTGCGGTTTCTGACGGAGCATAAAATTCCGACGATCATCTTCGTCAATAAGATGGATTCGGCGGCCAGCAGCGTCATGGAAATTTACGACGCGCTAAAAAGCGTTTCTGAACGCCCGCTCATGCTGCGCGAAGTGCCGATCATGGAAGGTGAATCGATTACCGGCCATGTCGATTTGGTTAGCGAGCGTGCCTTTCAGTGGAAAGAGAACGAATCGTCTGACCCCATCGAATTGCCTGAAGATGTCAAACCGCTGGAAACGGAAGAGCGCACCAAGCTTTTGGAAGCGCTTGCCGATTTCGACGACAACCTGCTGGAAAATCTACTGGAAGATAAAGTGCCGTCATCGGATGAGGTTTATCAATACCTCACGGACAATCTGCAAAACGGCAATATTGTTTCCGTGTTTTTCGGTTCGGCAGAACATGACAACGGCATTACCCGGTTGCTGAAAGTCCTGCGCCATGAAGCACCAGACGTGTCGCGCCTTGCCGAACGAATCGGTGCGACCGGCCAAAGCGGTGAGGCGATGGCGCAAGTGTTTAAAACATTACATGCGTCCCAGGTCGGGAAACTGTCTTTCGTTCGCGTGATTGCGGGCAGCATCAAGGACGGCTCGACCCTCAACTACACCCGGATCAGCGGCGTTTTCAACATGCTCGGCCAAAAGCAGAATAAACAATCAGAGGCACAGTTGGGTGACACAGTTGCGTTTGGCCGCATGGATGATATCGCGACGGGTGCGCTGTTATCTGAATCCGGTAAAGCCGCCGCCGAATTATGGCCCGACCCGTTGCCGCCGGTCTTTTCCCTGTCGATCCATGCCGCCGAGCGTTCCGATGAGGTCAAACTCAGCGGGGCCTTAACGAAGATCGTCGAAGAAGACCCGTCGCTGTCTTATGGGCACAACCCGGATACCGGCGAACTGCTGCTTTGGGGGCAAGGCGAAATGCACTTGCTGATCGCCATTGACCGGATGAAAAACCAATACAAGCTTTCGGTAACGTCGAACCGGCCACAAGTTGCTTACAAGGAAACCATCCGCAAGACCGTATCGCAGCACGGCCGCCATAAAAAACAAAGCGGCGGTCACGGGCAGTTCGGCGATGTTCATTTGGATATTAAGCCGTTGCCGCGCAGCTCCGGTTTCGATTTTTCCGATACCATCACCGGCGGCGTGGTGCCCAAGCAATACATTCCGGCAGTCGAGGCCGGCGTGAAGGAATTCGCGACCGAAGGGCCGCTTGGATTTCCGGTGGTCGATTTCGCCGTCACCCTAACCGCCGGACAGTTCCATGCCGTCGACAGC
>CALINB010000371.1 GCA_938045325.1 uncultured Rhodospirillales bacterium
ATCGCCGCAGACCACAGCGGCGCCGATACCGACCGGCGGCAAGTTCTGCTGCGCCCGCTCTTCATTCCAACGGTCCGCCGCCGCCATCAGGTCGTCGATCGCGCACAGCGCATCGGCGGCATAAGTCGCGCTTCGTTTTACCGCACCGAAGGTAACCAACAAACCATCACCTAAGAACTTATCGATGGCGCCGTTATTCTTTGTCATCGCCGGGACCGTGCGTGACTGATATTCGGTAATGAAGTTTACAAGCTCGCCTGGACTCATCGATTCGCTTAAGGGCGTAAAGCCGCGAATGTCGACACAAACAATGGCCGCTTCCCGGGCCACGCCCTTACCGGGAGTCAATTCATTTCGCCCGCTGGCGATTTGCCGGGCAACCTCCGTATCAAAAAAACGGGATAAAGATTGCGTGCTGGCCGTTTCTTTTATCGAGCGCACCAACAGCACCCGCGCACGGCGCACGGCCAGGGCAACAATGCCCGTTACCAGTAGAATAGAAATGATCTTGTCGACCTCTGCGCCAACCAAGAGATAGTTCGACGTCATATACTGAACGTAATCCCTCGTTATCAAAGGCATGTCATTGGTGTGAAACCACGCGGCATACATCATCAATAACAGCCAGCCGATTGCTGCGACGACGCCGGATAAAATAACGTACCGGGTTTCAAAGCGCAGCGCACGCAAGGCAATAAAAATAAATGCGTATAACAAAGTCGGCGCCTTTAAATAAAACGACGGCGGCTGAGAATATTGAATGTGAAAGCTCCAAATCATGCCCAGGAGCAGGGCCATATCCATGATCACCGAGGTGCCGATCAGCCAATTTGGCAGACGCCTCTGAACGGATAAGCTGAGCCGCAAAACGGTAAACAGAAAGTAGATTCCTAAAAACCAGGGAATTGGTGAGTTTATCGGCACCAACGTTTGTGGTTTTGGCGAGGCGGCATAAAGCGCTGAAAAAACAATGATGATTGCAAATTGAATGACACTAACAAGAATTTCGCCATTCTCTTGCTGATGACGGATATTGGCCAGCACATTGCTAGGAAGGTCCCGGTGCTCGCCAACCCCGAAAAAATTGATGAAGGCCTGCCGCATATTTTTGTGATCAGCGCGCGTTACACAGCCAAGCGGTAACCGCCTGGCTCCGTCAGCAAGATCTGTGCATTTGATGGATCCGTTTCGATCTTTTGCCGCAGCCGGTAGACATGAGTCTCCAATGTATGAGTCGTGACGCCAGCGTTATAGCCCCAAACCTCATCCAACAACATATCCCGGCTGACGACTTTATCGCTCGAGCGATAAAGGAATTTTAAAATCGCCGCCTCTTTATCCGTGAGACGGATTTTTTTACTGGAGTTCGGGTCGACCAATTGTTTGTTGCCGGGCTGAAAGGTGTAGGGCCCGATAGTGAAAACCGCATCGTCACTGCGTTCGTGCTGGCGAATATGCGCCCGCAAACGTGCCAGCAAAACGCCCAATCGAAACGGCTTGGTGATATAATCGTTGGCACCCGAATCGAGGCCTAAAATCGTATCCGCGTCCGTATCCGCACCGGTCAGCATAATAATCGGAGACTTAACGCCGTTCCGACGCATCAGACGGCAAGCTTCACGGCCATCCATATCCGGCAAACCAACATCTAAAATGATGACGTCGAAATAGTCTTTTTTTGTCGCCTCAAGCGCATCCGCCGCCGTTGCCACAGCCGTCGTTGTAAATTCTTCGTGCAGTTGGAGCTGCTCGCTCAGCATTTCCAGTAATGCATCGTCGTCATCGATTAATAAGACTTGCTTGCCGTTCGTCATAATTATTGATCCTGCCTTAAATTCTTCGCCTTTAAGGTGTCGCGAAAAACGAGACACCTTAAACGAATTAGCTGCGCCAATCCATGAAGTCTCGAATACGTCACGCCGCCGCCAACCGACACGGCACAATTATCAGCTCACATCGCGGCTAATTATTTAACTCTTTGAAATCAAAGAAAAATCCTGTATTTGTATGAGCTTAAACCGGCGCATTGACGGCCAGGCCCTAATTAGGCAACGTTGAACGACCATGCCACACCGTTTTGAATTAATCCCGATGCCCGCATCACGCGAGCCGGCAACCTTGCTGGCCGTGGACCGTGCCGTATCGGAGATCAGACGGGGGCGATTTGTCGCGATTCGCGGAGCCGGCGGCACGGCGGTTTTAGCGCTCGCCGCCGAAGGCGCGACTCCCGAAACGTTGTCGCAACTATCCGCCGCCAGTCATTCAAGGCTTTCCTTAATGATCACGGCGCGCCGGGCGGCCGTTCTGGAACTCGTGCAGGCTGCCATCAATCCCGTACATCTTTCCTTCGAGAGCGAGCTTACGGCCGATGCGGTCCAAGCCCTGGCCGACCCCTTGGCCGAAGTTTCACTGAAGAATCTTCATATCAAAGCCGTAGAAACCGAACGCTACAGCGGCAATTGTGCCAGTGTCGGATTGGCAAAAATAGCGCGGCTGTTGCCGGTAACGGTGGTGGCGCCGCTTGAAGACCCCAATGCCGATGACCTGGCCGCATGGACTGCTCGCCACAATATTCTGTTGGTCGATGCGGGCGATATATTTCAATATGAACATACCTCAGCACGCCGCTTAACCATTGTCAGCGAAGCCAGCGTGCCGCTGTTGGACGCCGAAGAAAGCCGAGTTATTGCCTTTCGTCCTGTCGATGGCGGACTTGAGCACATAGCGATCATCATCGGCAATCCCGCCCAATCCGACGATGCGGTGTTGGCCCGCATTCATTCAGAATGCTTCACCGGCGACCTGCTCGGATCGTTAAGGTGTGATTGCGGCGATCAATTGCGCGGTGCCATTCAGGAAATCGCAACAGCGGGCAATGGTGTCTTACTTTACTTGGCCCAAGAGGGCCGAGGGATCGGCCTGGTTAATAAACTTCGCGCCTATACCCTTCAGGATCGCGGATTCGATACCCTGGATGCCAATGAGCAACTGGGCTTCGATGCCGATGAGCGGGTGTATTTGCCCGCGGCACAAATGCTGCGCCAACTCGGGTTTACAAAAATCCGCCTGATGACCAACAACCCGGAGAAAGTCGAAACCATGATGCGCTGCGGAGTCGAGGTCACCGAGCAAGTGAGCCACGCATTTCCTTCCAACGAGCATAACGAAGCCTACCTCAACACTAAGGCCGCCAGGCTCGGCCACCAGTTTTAGCCGCAGGCTTAAATCATCGCGCTTTAGGCATGCGGCAAATCTTGCCGTTAGCGGCCGGTTTTGGGCTTAAATCGCTCGCAAAATCGAATCTATATCATTGAAATTACTGCATTTTATTTGGCACGGCCCTTGCGTTGCTTATTATGCCTTCGAGGGCCCGCGAAACATGTGGGAGGGGCCCTTGAGGACAATTAACGGACGGACGCTGTGGGAAGTGGATGTGGGACATGGATGAATTAACGGTCGAAGAGCTGCATAAATTTGATGACTTGCCGGCCCGGCAGCGTCAAATCGCCGAGGCGAAAGCGGCAAAAGCAGCGGCGGCCAATCAAAACGGCGCGTCTGAAGTCGATGGTGAAAAGCACCTGTTTGGCAAGGACGGTTTCACCTTTGATGATTTTCTCGACATTATTAATCCGCTGCAGCACATACCGGTGGTTTCAACCCTGTACCGGGAATTAACCGGTGATCAAATCGCCATGATGCCGCGCATCATCGGCGGAACATTATTTGGCGGACCGATTGGCGCCGGCGCCGCCATTGTCAATGCCGCCATCTCCCAAGAAACGGGCAAGGATCTTGGCGAACATATCGTCGGGTTGTTCGGCGGCGATGATACAACTGCCGTTGCCGACAAAACCGGCAAGTCCGAATTACAAAATATCGTTTGGAAACAGGATCGGCCAACGATCGCGTCCGAATCCATTAGCCCGCCAATAGGAACCATCACGATCGCCAAACCGAGCCAAGCCGAGCTCGACATTCTGCAATCTGAATTTATCCGTAAACAATCCGCGCAAATTTCTTCCGTATCGAATCCGCCGATGCAAAAAGACATCCAGGTCGCCAGTTTAGCAACGCCTGGCATTCCTGCTACACCGACAGCCGCTGAAGAACAAATCTTGGCCCTCGAAAAAGCCGTCGAGCGCTTTCAACAAATTAACAACGCGCCACAAAACGCCGAACGAACGGCCGATGCGCGCAATGCTCCGCTCGACTTCAAGCCCAAAGTAAAACAAGCTGCCGGCGCCACCCGAGCCCATGAAGCCTCGCAAGAAGCATCGCCCTGGTTCACATTCAACCAGCCAGATTCGAAGACCGCCGCCCTGCCGGGAGCCAAGCCGCCGCTTGGCGCCGTGGCTTTGAAAGGCGGGTGGTTTTCGGATGTCATGGTTTCGGCCCTCACAAAATACGAACAGAGCAAACAGCTTAAACAACCAGCCCCGGCGCCCACCGTCAATAAACTGAATTAACGGTCAGCCCTATAGGCCGAAAGGCATTGAGCGGGTAAGATCGTTTGATGATCATACACGTATGGCCGGAGCAAAATTCTCACGACGGACATTTGAAATGGCCGGCCCGGACCGTTCGATGTTCTCTTGGACGTAGCGGAATTGGTGCACAGAAATCGGAGGGAGACGGCATCACGCCGGCCGGGCAATTTCCTTTACGCCGTGTTTTTTATCGTCCCGATCGATTAGCTAAACCGCAAACAAATTTGCCGGTCTTGCCCCTCCGGCCCGATATGGGCTGGTGCGATGCGCCCCTGCACGCGGCTTACAACACATTGATAACACGGCCATTTTCTGCCCGGCACGAACGGTTGTGGCGGGCAGATCGAGTATACGATGTCATCGTCGAACTAGGCTACAACGACAATCCAATTGTGCCGGGCCGCGGCAGCGCTATTTTTTTGCATGTCGCGCGTAAGCAGTATCAGCCGACAGAGGGCTGTGTCGCCATCAACAGAGCAAATCTGTTGAGTCTCTTACGTCAATGCGGTGAAGAAACCACCATCATGATCGGGCGGCAATGTTCCGGTTCATAAATCACCGCTACCGCAGAACCTGGCGCTCATGAATTTACGGTTGCCGCGGTCCGAATATGGCCGTGCCGACCCGCACATGTGTCGCCCCAAACCGGACCGCGATTTCGTAATCGGCGCTCATGCCCATGCTTAAAGACGACAACCCGTTTCGGGCGGCGATTTCACGCAACAGCATAAAATGCAAAGACGGCTCATCCTCAACCGGCGGAATACACATCAGACCCTCAACGGGCAATTGAAATTCACGCCGGCATTCGGCGATAAAGCGGTCCGCATCTGCTGGCAAAATACCCGCCTTTTGCGGTTCTTCGCCGGTGTTCACCTGCACAAATAATGCCGGTACCCGGCCGAGCTTTTCGGCCTGCGTGGCAAGTGCGCGGGCTAATTTCGGCCGATCCAATGTTTCGATGACATCAAACAGCTCAACTGCCTGTTTGGTTTTGTTCGTTTGTAAGGGGCCAATGAGGTGTAAAATGCAATCCGGATGCGACTGTTTAAGGGCGGGCCATTTTTCCGCTGCCTCTTGGACGCGGTTTTCGCCGAACACCCGATGGCCGGCCTGGATGGCCGGTAAAATATTTTCACGCGGATGTGTTTTCGAAACCGCAACCAATGTGGTTGAATGAGCGTCCCGTTCCGCAATTTCGGCGGCAGCTGCAATCTTGGCCTTTACGGCGGCCAAGTTGGCGGCGATATCAACCGGTTTTTGCGGCGCGTTCATTTTTCTCGCTTTCTATCATTCATGCACAATAGACATAATCAATTATCGGCACTTGTACAGCGGCTTCACTTACCGGCAAAACGGCTACCGGCCATGATCGCCATGAGTGACGAGGCGCGCATGCCCGATCCAATGACGGTTGTCCCCCGCTTAAGGGCCGGTTCGGCTTTCATATTCCGTCATTACGGTGCGCCGGACCGATGCGCCCTGGCGGCACAATTAGCCCCGCTCTGCCGGCGCTATTCAGTAAAACTTTTAATTGCCAATGATGCCCGGCTGGCCCATGCCGTTCATGCCGACGGACTGCATTTATCAGAGAGTGCCCTGCGGCAAAATCGGCGACACTGGCGACTATGGCGCCGGCCGCATTGGTTCATTACGGGTGCGGCTCATTCTCCGGCGGCTTTAGTACAGGCTGCCCGGATGCGAATTGATGCCGCCCTTTTGGCGCCCGTGTTTCCGACGGCGAGCCATCCGGAACGCACACACATCGGTATACTTCGATTTGCATTATGGGCCAAGAATAGCCCGCTGCCGGTATATGCGCTTGGCGGCATGTCGCCTATGTCGGTCCGTCGCCTCAAAGGATGCAGGATTTCCGGGATTGCCGGTATCGGCGGGTTTCTCGGCACTTAAAAATGTTCTGCTGGAATCATTTATGCCTTGAAACAAATATTTCCAAAGGACTTGCGCCACTATCTTTGTGAAACCACTTTATGTATATTATTAAGGTGTTTAAATGAGACACGTAATACCAATTTCAAAGCAATGTTGCGCCCGATGAAATGCCGTTTCCAGGATCGCCGGTTATCCCTTGCCCTCGTTTTAGCCGCCGGGCTGCTCGTTTCCGGCTGCGGCACCATGAAGGGCTGGTTTGCCGACGATGGCGCGCCGGAACCGGAAGAGCCCGCCGCCTTGTCGTTTCCGCAAGACGAGGATTTTGATTTCGACGCCTTTCACCGCCCCGGCGTCGGCAGTGCCGATGAAGGATTTATCAGCTCTTCGAATTCAGGCCTTTTATTTGGCGACGGCGAAACGACAAAAGGCGGCGTCATTGGCGTAAACAGCTTTTTGTGGCGCGCGTCCTTAGATACGATTTCATTTATGCCGATCAAATCAGCAGATGCCTTCGGCGGCGTAATCTTAACCGACTGGCATTCACCGGCGGATTCGCCCAATGAGCGCTTTAAGTTGAATGTCTATATTCTCGACCGCGCCCTTCGCGCCGACGGCATTCGTGTTGCCGCATTTCGTCAGGTCCTCGATCGCAACAGCCAGTGGCGCGATGCCGCCGTCACGAAAAAAACGGCGCGCAAACTCGAAGACGCAATTCTCATGCGGGCCCGCCAGCTTCGATTACGGACAGCAAAAAAATAGCCCTTTTATCATTCGGCGATTAGCTTCGAAGAAGGCTAAAAAAATCCCGGACAGGCCCCGCTCCTTCGAGTATTCTCCCCCCTTAAATCTATTCCCCAGCAATCTATTGCCCGGTCTTTAATCAATTCAGTCCCGTTCAGGGCGCCACAGAAAAATGTCACGTTATAACGTCAAAGAAACCGAAGCAAAATGGCAGACAACATGGCGCGACCGCGGCTGTTTTGAAGTCAAAGAAAACTCGGACAAGCCAAAATATTATGTGCTCGAAATGTTTCCTTATCCGTCGGGCCGAATCCATATGGGTCACGTCCGGAACTATACGCTCGGCGATGTAGTTGCTCGTTATAAAAAAGCGCGCGGGTTTAATGTTCTCCACCCGATGGGTTGGGATGCCTTCGGGTTGCCGGCTGAAAACGCCGCCATCGCCAACAAAGTTCATCCGGCAAAATGGACTCACAGCAACATTGATACAATGCGCGCACAGCTGGACACCATGGGGCTCTCCTATGATTGGAGCCGGGAGTTTGCGACATGCGATCCTGAATATTATCAACACGAACAAAAGTTTTTTCTTGAGTTTGTTAAGAACGGCCTTGCGTACCGCAAAGAGTCTTGGGTGAATTGGGACCCCGTCGAGCAAACCGTTCTCGCCAATGAGCAGGTTATCGAAGGACGGGGCTGGCGGTCCGGCGCCTTGGTCGAAAAGCGGCGGTTGTCGCAATGGTTCTTGAAAATCACGGCGTTTGCCGAAGAATTATTAAACGGACTGGACGATCTTGCACGCTGGCCCGAGCGCGTACGGCTCATGCAGGAAAACTGGATCGGCCGGTCGGAAGGTGCACACATTACTTTTTCGCTGTCAGGCAATGACGCACTTTCAAATAAAACCCTGGAGGTTTATTCAACGCGGCCGGATACGATTTTCGGTGCTTCTTTTTGCGCAATCGCCGCGAATCATCCGCTGGCCGAAGAGCTGGCAGCGCACAATCCGGCGCTGACTGATTTTATCGCCGAATGCAATCGTCTGGGCACCAGCGAGGCCGCGCTGGAAACAGTTGAGAAAAACGGTTTCGACACCGGCCTCACGGCCGCCCACCCCTTTATCGAGGGGAAGTCTTTGCCGGTGTACGTCGCGAATTTTATCCTGATGGATTATGGCACGGGCGCGATCTTCGGCTGCCCCGCGCACGACCAACGCGATTTGGAGTTTGCGCGAAAATACGGCCTCGAGGTGACCCCCGTCGTCGCACCGGCGGACAAAGATGCGGCAACATTCGATATCGGCGAAGAGGCCTATATTGGCGACGGCTTGCTGATCAATTCAGATTTCATCAACGGTCTCAGTGTCGATAAGGCCAAGGCGGAAATCATCGGGCGCCTTGAAAAACAAGGTATCGGCAGCAAAATGGTCAACTACCGGCTACGCGACTGGGGCATCTCCAGGCAACGATATTGGGGTTGCCCGATTCCCATGATCCACTGCCCCGACTGCGGTATCGTGCCGGTGCCGGAAGAGGACCTGCCCGTAACACTGCCCGAAGACGTCAGCTTCGATAAACCCGGCAATCCGCTGAGCCACCACCCCACTTGGAAAAATGTCGCATGCCCGGCTTGCGGCGGCAAAGCGGAGCGCGAAACCGATACTTTTGATACGTTTTTCGAATCATCCTGGTATTTCGCCCGCTTCACCTCGCCTCAGTCCACGTCATCTTTTGAGCGAACAGATGTCGATTACTGGTTGCCGGTCGATCAATACATCGGCGGCATTGAACACGCCGTGTTGCATCTTCTGTACTCCCGATTTTTTACCCGCGCCCTTAATCAATGCGGTTAC
>CALINB010000372.1 GCA_938045325.1 uncultured Rhodospirillales bacterium
ACAGGTTCGAGTCCTGTCGCCGGAGCCAATTAAAAAAAGGGGTTAGCTTTTATGAGCTAGCCCCTTTTTCTTTGGCGCAAGCAGAACGTATCGACAGCCCTTTGATAGTTCTATGGCCGTGTGACTTTAAGAAGCCGCCACTCTAAAATTTTGTTGAGACCTTTGTGTCTGGTAAACGAAACGATATAGCCGACTTTCGGTGCGTAGTCGTGCACCTCTCTAAGATGGTTCCCATCGCTTCGATAAACCATACACTGTATTCTGTACGCTGAATAACCGCCTGTAACTTGTTCAAATTTCGGCACATGGCAGCTTCGCTTGGCTCGACGGTCAGGGCCTTTGCCTCGCTTAATGGCATGTGAAAGCTCCCATCTCTTGCCGACGTAAAGCGGAAAGCTTAGTAGGCCATCGTGCGGTTGGTACCGCTCGCGAACGAAGCCATTCGACCGGGTATAGCTGATCGTCGCTAAATTTTCGGTTGTTCGCTCGGTTTCCCTTGAAACGACCCTGCCGGCGTTTCTGAAGACGAGCACGTTCCCCTCTTTCTTGAGAAACTTTTTTGTCAGTTTCATGGGACCTCGAATTGTCCTGACATCGAGCTCGAACACGGTATTGGGAACTAAATTCGGCTTATTTACGCCCAGCGATCTCCCTTGCGCGTTTGCATCGATCGAACCGAGCCCCGCCACGGCAATCACCACACAGCAGGTCATCGATAAACATCTAAAAATTTTCATGATTTACTCCTTTATTTTTTTCCGTTTCTCATCCGGAAAAAACCAACCGATATGCCACTCATCATCGAGTGAAAGCACTGGTGTCACAGAAGCACCCCCGATCATGTTGTATAAGAAGTCATTCCCCCCTTAACAACGAATAGATTATTATGTTTTTATGAACTCAGCCAAGGTAAAGCAACGGCTGACTCAAATTCTTAACAAGTGACTATTAATCATCGGATGTTAGGATCTTAGGCTCAAACCTACCGCCGAAGCCAATTCAATTAAGGGGCTTGTTTTATCCAGGTTAACGCCTTGATCTTTTTAAGGTGACCATGGCAAACGGCCCTATCATTGATGATTGTTACATTTTAAAATGAAGGAGATGATTACTCCTGAAAATATTATATTTAACCGCCGCCAATTATTATGCGGAACAGTTCTCGTTGCCGCTAACTGTTTAGTACCAAGCTCAAGCCTTGCTAAACTTAGTAGGCTACACCAACAAATATTTCGCAATATCACTAAATCGCTTTGGATTTGGCAAACGCCCCTCGACCAATTACCCAAAGTTTTGGATTACGCACAACGTTGGAATTTCAAAACCTTGAATTATTCCATCATCCCTCAAGAGCATAGCCGCCTCTTGGGTTTTAATAGTTCAACGGTAAAAATGATTAACAAAGCCCGCCGACAGGGTAATTTTAAATTTATCGCCCTCAGCGGAGCCCCTAATTGGGCCTACCATGGTGAACAAACTCCAGAAACGATAATAAATTTATTGAAGATTCATCGCGATATTGGTGGATTATTCGATGGTATACATCTCAATATCGAACCCCATAAATTGAAGGGCTGGCGAGGCGCAAAACGTCGGCAGTTAGCTGAGGGATATTACCAATTGGTCAAGATAATTGCCGAGCAAACGAAAGAATTAAAAATACCTCTCAATTCCACAATGTATCCGGCATATGCACGCGTGGCGGTACCGAGCCTTGGCTCAAGCATTCTTAAGTCTGTCATACCCTATCTCACCAGCGTCAGCATCTCTGCCTATCGAAATAATCCCCGGCATTCTTTCAGAATAGCGTCTTTAACACTACGGCAACTAGCTAGTGCTGAAACGCACTGGTGGATGGGGGTTGCAACACATAAAACACGCAATGAAAAGAAAACGTCTTATAAAAATCAATCAGCAGCATACTTTATTGAATCCCTATCGAAATTAGACACTATGGCCCGAGCAACACGAGCGCGCAAAAATTACGCAGGAATAACCATTCAACATTATGGTAGCGTAATGCGACTAACTGGTTAGTCTTTATAGACTTTCCAGCAAAACGATTACGTTTTATTGGATGAAGACGAAAGCAGCTTATTAATATGTCAAAATTTTACGAACCGGATCTTGGCAATAATCCCGACGATCCATTTGCCAGAGACTCAAATAAAAAACTTGTCCGCCGGAGCTATTGGCTGGACATGAGCGACCATTCAATCGTTCTAACCATGACAAACGGAATCGGCGCGCATTTACAAAACGAGTATAAAAGAGCGCACTTAGAAGACATCGACCGCGCACACTTGATTGATCAGGTCTGTGTACAAGAGATTTTACCGCCAGAAAAATAATTCACTCCAATTCTTATTTTTTAATTATTTCAATATTTTAATGAGCGCTTATCCACCCTGTGCGCACTATTTTTTCGTAAACTTAGGGTGAGAAAAAAGGTATGCACTTGCTAAGATATCTCGCAGTTTTTTTGTTACCGGCTATCTGTTTATCCCTATTGGCGCTGCGGCAACAGAATCAGGGCGAAAAATTGCAGAACAACGAGGCCGTGTGAACTGCCACCACCCTTCTGGCGGTAAAGGGAACTCTGAGGCACCCTATATTTCTGGTCAAAAAAGAAATACCTAATCTTACAAATTGAATCTTTTCAGCGCATCAAACCATCAGCAAAAGGGCCGTTTAGAGTTATTGAACGTACGCACCCACTCATGAGCCAGCGTGCAGGCACCTTAAACAAACACGAAATCACATTGATTGCCAATTATTACTCAAGCTTAAAATGTATTTTTAGCCAGATAAAAACCAAAAAATCACAAACAATGCCATCTAAAGCAAAACGCTGTGTTTTTTGTCACGGCTCAACAGGCAAAACGCCCTACACCATTTATCCAAATATTGGTGGACAGAAAAAGAATTATTTGTCGCGTCAACTGTTTGCTATGCGTGAATCTGCGATCAATGTTATCCAGCATGCTAAAAAAGAAGCCCGCTTTCATCGCATAATGGCGCCCTCTATGCTGGATCTAACCGATAAAGAAATTGATGATATTTCAGAATATTTTTCTCAGCAACGATGCCGATAAAACGCACAATAGCACTTAAACCTCAAACGTCATCAAGTCTTCACCCCACACGAGGCGGCCTTTAAAGACGGCGGCGATATCGGCAATTACCCTTTCGCGCACGCCATCCGTATCGATCAGTGGCCCATGATGAGACGTCACCAAGGTTTTGACGTTACAATCGCGGGCCAACTCGCCGATCGTCTGCTGCACGGTTCGTTGTTTTATATTTTCGGAATCCTGAGAAGCCATTTCGCGCGACACATCGAACGAGTTAAGATAGTGCACCAGCAAATCGGCATCTTTAGCGAGGTCATACATCGGTTTTGCCGGTAATTTTTCGACGGGCACAGTCACATCGCTTGAATATGTAAAGATTCCCCCACCGGATTCAAAACGAACACCATAACTCACGAGATATGGTTGATGATGCGGTACGTTGGCAAGCTTTATTTGCCAATCAGTTCCCTTAATTACATCGCTTTCGGAAACTTCCGTGATCGCCGCTTCCGGCCAAGGCCGCGGCGGCGTGCCACCACGTTTTTGATATATATCCAAACTGTTTTCGTGATTGGTTCGCGCCGTGAGATCTAACTTGAACGCGCCGTCCTTGCCAAACAACCGCTCGACGAAATGTTTAAGCCCCGGCGGGCCATACACCTGCAACTTTTGCGTGTTCGGTGGGCTGATATCCCAACGGTGAAGAAACAACCGGATAAAATCGAGGCAGTGATCAAAATGTAAGTGAGAAAACACAACATGCGTCACATTCGTCGGCGACACACCGGCCTCCATCATACGCTGAAAGGTACCGGGGCCGTGATCGATCAGTACGACATCATCACCGGTTTCGACCATGTAACCTGCGGATGCCCGTTTTAAGGAGGGCACGGGACTGCCGGTGCCAAGCAATGTGATTTTCATGAGGACAGAAGACTCCTTACCAACCGGCGACACCAGTCGGACGACGCGGATCGGATCCGCCTTCAAGCACGCCGGTTTTTTGATTCTTGAGAACGGTGCACGGCGCACCCGCAAGCCAATGCCAATCGGGCCACCATTGCACATCATGACCACGGTTGCTTAGGTCGTCAGCGGTATCGTCATCAAAACGGCCTTCGAGTTGCAAGCGGCCTGGGTTATAGGGATGCGGATCGGTCGATTGCGGAAAGCTCAACGTTGCAAAGCGGGGCTGATCGAGCGCTTCTTGTGGTGTCATGCCGAAAACATGAATGTTTAAAAGGGTTTGCAGCATTGCTTGCGGCTGAACATCATTGCCCGGCGAACCGAACGGCATCAACCACTCACCTTTCTTCATCGCGATCGCCGGGTTGGGCGTGAGACGCGGCCGTTTGCCCGGTGCAACACACGCCGGATGGTCGGGATCGGTCCACGATTGCACGCCGCGCGGCGACGGAAGGAACCCGGTGCCCGGAATGATCGGTGCTGCATAGGTACCATCGCTCGGTGTTGCGGAGAACGCATTACCCTGACGGTCGATAACGGATACATAAGATGTATCGAGCGCGATTTCGGCATTTTCTTTTGTAACCGTCGGCGAGGCCGGCCCCTTTCGCGCTGCAGTAATGCCAAGTTGCTCAGCCGTTCCCGATGCGGGCATACCGGGAGATGCTTTTTTCATATCAATGGCAGCACGGCGGTGCTCGGCAAATTCCTTGCTGAGCAATTCATTAAACGGTACATCGACAAAACGGGGATCGCCGACATAAGCATGGCGGTCTGAAAATGCGAGTTTTAAAGATTCAACCAATACGTGCACGTAGTCGGCCGAGTTATGACCAAACTTGCCGACATCCATGCCGTCCAGAATCTTCAATGTCTCGAGTATGACTGGTCCTTGGCACCAGGGGCCGCATCCGTAGACGTCAAAATCTTGGAACGTAACCCGTGGTGCGGGCTCTACCTCGGAACTGTAACCTGCTAAATCTTCGGCCGTCATCCATCCGCCGTTCTCTTGATGAAAGCGCACAATTTTTTCAGCGATGTCCCCTTTATAGAAAGCATCCCGTGCGGCATTAAGCCCGGCTTCGCGATTATCGCCAGCCGATTTTTCTTCGTCGACTAAATATTGAAACGTATTCGCCAAATTGGTTTGCACGAATACATCACCGACAGCCGGCGGTTCACCATTCGGTAAAAAGACTTCCGCCCCGCTCGGCCAACGGCGATAACTATCCGCCTTTGAAGAAATAATTTCATTACTGAGAAAAGATGTAGGAAACCCTTCGCGGGCCAAATGAAGGGCCGGCGCAACGACATCGCTAAACCGCATCGTCCCATAACGTAATAATGCGGTAATCCAGGCATCGGGCGCAGCCGGAATGACCGTTCGCAATACACCCTGTGGAATTTTTCCGCCGTATTCGTTTTGGAAGACACGAATGTCCGTCGCTTTGGGCCACCAACCCAGCCCGGCAATCGTCACGACTTCGTCTTTTTCGGCACTGTAAATAGCAATCGGTGCAACGCCGCCAAAATTCACGTATTCACCCAAGACGACGCCCAGCGTGATACCCGCGCCGACACCGGCATCAATCGCATTGCCGCCGTCTTCCAAAATTTGAAACCCCGCCTGTGTCGCCAGATAATGACCGGCGGCTATCATATGCTTGGTTCCCATCATGCGGGCGCGATAGGGTGAAGTCATGGCGTTTACCTCCCGTAAACCGGCGCTAACTCCAAACCGGTGTTTCACTGAATTCTGATGCGTCTTCGTTCTTCGTTTCCAGGGCATCGTTAAAATCCCGATCCGGATCTTCGCCCGGCACGGGCATATCGGCAACTGATCCCAACGGTATGGGTTTAATCGGCGGTCGTAAACGGTAATAGCCGACCTCGGCTGGTGAAACGCCACGGGCTTGAGCAATCGTTTCGCAAACCGTTAAGCCGCACATGCGACCCTGGCACGGCCCCATGCCGGCACGAGTGAAGGATTTTAATTGGTTCGGCCCCGCACACCCTTGCATGACAGCCTGGCGAATTTGACCAGTTGTCACCTCTTCGCAGCGGCAGGCCAAGACATCATCTTGTGGCGGGGTGCGAAACGGCTCTTCGGGACGGTACATAACATCGAGAAACGGGCGCACGCGCCATTCGAACAGCAATGCATCGCGGGCGGGCACCGCAGCCTTATCGCGTGCCGCCTCATCGATTTTGTTTAATTCATGGCAAATTTGTAAGGCTGAAAGACGGCCAGCGTGTTCAGCCGATTTAGCGCCATCAATCCCGCAACCGTCACCGGCAATAAAAACCCCCTCAATTGAGGTTTGCCCCCACACATCGGTGACCGGCATCCAACAAAGCTGCTGGTCATTCCAAACATGCTCGCATCCGATGGCACGGCTCAATTGAATATTCGGCACCACGCCTTGGTGCAACAAAACCATATCCGTCTCCAGGCGAAAATCTTTTTCACCCCGGCGGTAATGAATCGCGGTAACACCACTTTCACCTTCAATGTGTAATTTTGTTGCCCGGGTGATCCAATTCACCTTCGCCGCATTCATGTCGGTGAGAAACTTCATCCCTTTTTTAAGAATGCTTCGGCTTTTCCACGCCGTCGGTAAATACGAAAGCGCTTTAAAATAATTCGATGTCGGCGTGGTATCGAGAACGGCTTGCACTTGAATACCGCCGCGCAACAATTGCCAGACAAACAAATACAACAACGGACCTGTTCCCGCGATGACGGTCTTTGGTCCCGGTGTCGCGCCTGTTGTCTTGAGCAAAATTTGCGCCGCACCGACACTCATCACGCCCGGCAATGTCCAACCCGGCACCGGAAACGGACGCTCATACGCGCCGGTCGCAATCAGAATTCGCTTGGCTTGAATGAAGCGGCTGGCGCCATGGGTTTCGACGCCGATAAAACGATCATGGGTGATGTCCCATACGGTACTCGCCGGTTGATAGTCGACATCCGACTCACGGAGCTGCTTTGCCAACACCGTGCCGTGGACGTAGTCGGGTCCCAGCACATCGGTGTTTAAAATCGGCGACGATTCAATCGCCCGATAGATCTGGCCGCCGGGCTCCGGTTGCTCGTCGAGCAGCAATGTCGAAACACCCCGCGCCGAAGCTTCTATAGCGGCCGCCATGCCGGCCGGGCCGGCCCCGATAACGGCAAAATCGTAATTATCCCTCATCAGACCGCCTCACCCGCGCCGTGTTGGCGCTTTATATCCATCCCGTCGCGGACGGTCACCATGCAGGCCTGCTGATCAGACCGGCCGTCAATGACCATGAGGCATTCAAAACACACGCCCATCAGGCAATAGGCGCGGCGCGGTGCGCCAGTGACTGGTGTCGTTCGCGTATGCCCGTTATCGGCAATACTAATCGCTCCGGCAACGGTTTCACCGGCGGGCACAACGAGCTGCTCACCCTCGAACGTAATGGTGACCGTATCGCGGTTATCTTCAGGCAGCCTTCGAAACATCAAATCGCTCGGCTCGGAATGGTTTATAGGATTCGTCTAACGTCCCTTGGGTGATAGCTTCTGCCAGCGGAAACGCATGCGCCCCCGCCAACGTCACGCCGCTATGAACGCACGTTATAAATGCACCGGGGCAAGTTTCGGAGTGTTGGTAAACCGGACAGCCATCCGGCGTCATCACACGAAGGGCACCCCAACACCGAACGACATTGACGTTGCGTAACATCGGAAAGATTGTCACGGCCCGCTTTGCCAAGGCATGCATCACCGATGGCGTAGTTGAATCATCGAAACCGACGTCTTCTTTTGATTCACCGATAATCACGCCGCCTTCGTCAGTTTGGCGCAAAAAGTGGGTCGGCCGATCAAGAAATGTTTTGACCTTGGACGTGACGATAATCTGTCCTTTGAGCGGCGACACCGGTGCATTCAGCCCGACTTTCGGGGCCAGTTCCCGGGTCCCTAACCCGGCAGCGAGAATAACTTTACCGCAGTTATATGTGCTGTTTTCGGTCTGCACCGAAAATCCCGGATTGTGAAATTGAACATCTTTAACCGATTGCAATGGTAGATATGTACCGCCGATCTGCTGAAACCCGACTTGTAAGGCCCGAAACAACCTAAGCGAATTGCAAGCGCCATCATGCGGACAAAACGCGGCACCGATAACAGCATCGCTCATTTGCGGAAACATGCCGCGCAATGTTTTTTGATCGAGAATTTCATATTGGAAATTGGACCCGGCTGCATTTGAAACGCGTTTCAGCATTTCATCACGTTCGTTTTGTTCTTTTTCGCTGAGGAAAAAATGAATACCGCCCGGCTGGTGCAAATCCACATCGATTCCGCTGTCTTCTTCAAGGGAGGCGGCAAGTTCGGGCCAAACATCAGCAGATGTTCGAGTCCAAGCAGCGTATGCTGGCATTGAACTTCCTTTGCCCTGCACCCAAACCAAACCGAAGTTGCCGCGCGATGCCCGAAAGGCATTATCGCCTTCATCGAGGATTAGGACCGATTGGTCCTTTTTTGCGAGGCCATAGGCAATGGCCGAACCGACCAATCCCCCGCCGACAACGATTGCATCGAATGACTTCATTCAGAGAGTCTTATCAGAAATAACCAGCCAAAAAAGCGCGTTCTTTTACGCCAATTCGCCGCTTTTATTCTCGCACGCTGGTTATCCGGGTAAACCACAATAGTCTTCTGAAGCGAGATATGGGAGATAAGGCCTCAACAAGAACATCAAATATGTCAGATACTTGTCAGGAATAACCGATACTTAAGTATAGTAATGGGCAACATGCAATTTTGCTGTTGCTTCCATCCTTTCAGACAAGTTCAGCCAGGGAAGATCTAAGGTCATTACGGATAACGGTCATTAATTAATAAAGGCAGGACTTCTACATGTCTAGCCCCCTGGTTATGTACCAGTTTGTTGTAGAGTTTCTGGAACCGGTGGTCTCATATTCAGCGCCTGGTGTGGC
>CALINB010000373.1 GCA_938045325.1 uncultured Rhodospirillales bacterium
ACCATCTCAGTCACCGACGATTCCTTTGAAAGCGACGTATTAAAATCGGATAAACCCGTGGTTGTCGATTTTTGGGCCGAATGGTGCGGCCCGTGCAAACAAATCGCCCCGGCGCTCGAAGAAATGGCGACAGAAATGTCCGACCAGATCGTTGTGGCCAAGGTCAACATCGATGAAAATCCCGGCACGCCCAGTAAGTACGGTATCCGTGGGATTCCGACCCTGCTTTTGTTCAAAGACGGCGAGATCGTGTCGCAAAAAGTGGGTGCGCTGCCGAAAAGTCAAATTGTTGAATGGGTTCAATCGGCACTCTAAGCCAAATTTACAAAAACCCATTGTAAGTCATTGCCCTGCCGAACGGCGGGGCAATTTTATTTTGAGGACGTTATCCGTTTCAATTGATTCAGTTTATGAAGAATAACGACAAATGAACTGGGGCCGCTAACGATTCTCTTTCAGCACGGCACCGGCCAAATACAAAGAACCGCATATCAAAACCCGCGCGGCGGACGGCGCGGTTCTGATAATTTCATCCAAGGCTTCGTGAACCCCCGGCGCGGCTGTGGAGCGGAATCCGATGGCTTCAGCCGTGGTCTGTACATCATCGGCACTGAGGCTGGCCTGTACTCCGGGAATTTGAACCCCAATCAACTTTTCCGTTATGGCCTGCAGCGGCTGTAAAAACGGTTTCGGGTCTTTGCTCTCCAGCATGCCGAATATCAGATAGAGCGGCCGGTCCCGCCAATCTTGGCAATAAGCCGCGAGCGCTTCACCGGCGGCCTGGTTATGCCCGCCGTCGAGCCACAGCGCCCAGCCGTCGGGCAGCGCATCGACCAACGGCCCTTCGGTTAAGCACTGCAAACGCGCCGGCCATGTCACGCTTTTCATGCCCTGAGCAAAGGCCGCATCGTCCATTGTCACCGGCTCAAGCTGCGCGAGGCTCGCAACCGCAAGAGCGGCGTTTTGATATTGATGCTTGCCGGGCAGCGCCGGGGCGGGCAAGCGAAGTTCTTGGCCCTTAAGGGAAACCGTCCAATCCTCACCAGGATGATCAAACGAAAAATCCACACCTTCCACAATCAAGGGTGCGCCGACGATGCGCGCCTGGTTGGCGATCACGTCCGCCGCCGGCGCCGGCTGGGCAGCGCAAACGCACGTTACACCGGGCTTGAGAATGCCGGCTTTTTCCGCCGCGATCTCAGCCACGGTGCCGCCAAGAAACTGCTGATGATCGATGGAGACCGGCGTGATGACCGTCAGGGCAGGACGCTCGATCAGGTTGGTCGCATCAAGGCGTCCGCCGAGGCCGGTTTCCAGCAGCACGATGTCGGCTTCAAAGCGGGCAAACGCTACAAATGCCGCGACTGTCGTGATCTCGAAAAACGTGATCGGATCGTCGCGGTTCGCTTCTTCACAGGCTTCGAGAATCGGCGCCAGCTGCTCATCGGTAATGATTTGCCCGGCAAGGACAATGCGCTCGTTAAACCGGACCAGATGAGGGGATGTATAGACATGGACCTTATAGCCGGCCGCCTCCAACCCGGCGCGCATAAATGCAATCACGGAACCTTTGCCGTTGGTGCCGGCCACATGGACAACCGGTGGGAGCTTATGATGCGGGTTGCCAAGCCGGTCGAGCAGCCGTTCGACCCGGTCCAAGGACAAATCAATCAGCTTGGGATGAAGTCCGTTTAACCGCTCAAGGATAACATCGGGATTTTGGGGGATGGTCCGCATCATGGCCTGCCCGCGGACAGCCTAACCCGCGGCCTGTTCTGTATCCGACTGGCGCCGGCTAGGCGACTTGTTCAGCAACAATCCAATCACGCGGATCAGGGTATCGCGCAGATCTTTTCGATGTACGACCATATCGACCATGCCGTGCTCGAGCAGGTATTCGGCCCGCTGAAAACCTTCCGGCAGGGTTTCGCGAATGGTTTGCTCGATGACGCGCGCACCGGCAAAACCGATCACCGCCCCCTGTTCGGCAATAGCAATATCGCCGAGCATGGCGAATGATGCCGTCACACCACCGGTGGTCGGATCGGCCAGCACGACGATATAGGGCAGACCCGCTTCCTTCATCTCTTCAACGGCCAACGTCGTACGCGTCATCTGCATCAGCGATAGAATGCCTTCCTGCATGCGCGCGCCGCCCGAGGACGAAATCACAACCAAGGGTGACTGCCGCTCGACCGCGATGCGGGCGGCTTTAAGCAATCCGTCACCGACGGCTATCCCCATGGAGCCGCCCATAAATTCAAAATCGAGGGCGGCGACAACGGCCGAATAACCGCCGAGATTGCCGTGCCCAATAGCCAATGCATCCGTTGCCCCCCGCTTGCCTTGCGCTTCTTTCAGCCGTTCGGTGTAGCGGCGGCGGTCACGAAATTTAAGCGGATCGACAATCGCAGCATCGATCGAAATCTCTTCGAACTGCTCATCATCGAACAGCATCTTGAGGCGCTCATGTGCATTGATGCGCATATGGAAATTACAATGCGGGCAAACATGGCAATGTTGCGTGAGGTCACGGTGGAACACCATCGCTTCACAGCTCGGGCATTTGTGCCACAGATTTTCCGGAATCTCTTTTTGACCGCCGACCAAACTTTTCAGCTTGGGTTTGACCCAGTCTTTCAGCCAGTTCATGACGCCGCCTTTGCTTTTTCTGATGCGCGAACACCGGCGGCCAAATCACCGACGAGACCGAGAACCGCATCAACCAATCCGGATTTTGCGTTACCGTGATCGTCTAAATGATCGCGCACC
This sequence comes from uncultured Rhodospirillales bacterium, assembly GCA_938045325.1. Classification (GTDB taxonomy): domain Bacteria; phylum Pseudomonadota; class Alphaproteobacteria; order Rhodospirillales; family CALINB01; genus CALINB01. The sequence continues at coordinate 2,773 of CALINB010000373.1, forward strand.
GTGTTGACGAGAGCCGAACCCACCACGGCGGCATCGGCAACGCGCGCCACATCGCCCGCTTGCGCCGGCGTCGTAATGCCGAAGCCGACACCGATCGGCAAATCCGTATGTTTTCTCAAACGAGTCACCGCTTCTTCAATTTCCTCAATCCCGGCGGACTTGGTGCCGGTAATGCCCATAATCGATACGTAATACACGAACCCGCGGGCATTTTCGAGGACTCGCGGCAGACGGGCATCGTCCGTCGTCGGCGCGGTGAGATAGACAAAATCCAGGCCCGCGGCATTGGCCGGCAGGCACAGCTCTGTTTCCTCCTCGGGCGGTAAATCGACGATGATCAACCCGTCGATCCCGGCATCCAGCGCATCGGCAACAAACCGCTCGACGCCATAAATATAGATCGGATTGTAATACCCCATCAGCACCAGCGGCGTCTCGTTATCTTCGGCTCGAAAATATTTGGCCATCGCCAGGGTTTTCTTTAACGACGCCCCCGCTTTCAAGGCCCGTTGAGAACTCAGTTGAATCGCCGGGCCGTCAGCCATGGGATCGGAAAACGGCATACCGATTTCAATGAGATCGGCGCCCGCGCCGGGCAGGCCCTTGAGGATTTCTAATGACGTTTCCGCATCCGGATCGCCCGCCGTAATGAACGTGACCAAACCGCCGCGGCCTTCCTTCTTTAACGCATCGAAGCGTTTGGTAATGCGTGAGGCCTTACTCATAGTTTCACCCCGAGATGTTCGGCGACGGCGAACACGTCCTTGTCGCCGCGTCCGCACATGTTCATCACAATGAGATGATCCTTCGGCAACGTCGGCGCGATCTTCTCGACATGCGCCAACGCATGCGCCGGTTCGAGCGCGGGAATAATGCCTTCGGCCTTCGAGCACATCTGAAATGCGGCGAGAGCTTCGTCATCGGTGATCGCAACATAATTGACGCGTCCCGAATCGCGCAACCACGCGTGCTCCGGGCCGACGCCGGGATAATCGAGCCCGGCGGAAATCGAATGGCCTTCATTGATCTGGCCGTCTTCGTCTTGCAGCAAATACGTGCGATTCCCGTGTAAAACCCCCGGCGCGCCGCCCGTGAGCGATGCCGCATGTTCGGGCGTATCGAGTCCGTGCCCGGCGGCTTCGACACCGATCATGGCGACGTCGGTATCGTCGAGAAACGGATAAAACAAACCCATGGCGTTCGAGCCGCCGCCGATGCAGGCGACCAGCGTATCGGGCAACCGTCCTTCGGCATCGGTGATTTGCGCGCGGGTTTCGTTGCCGATGACCGATTGAAAATCGCGCACCATGGCGGGGTACGGATGCGGCCCCGCAACAGTACCGATGAGATAATACGTATCGCGCACGTTCGCGACCCAGTCGCGCAAGGCTTCGTTCATGGCGTCTTTGAGCGTCCCCGATCCGGACGTAACGGGCCGCACTTCCGCCCCCAACAGTTTCATGCGAAAGACGTTCGGCGCCTGACGCTCGACATCGGTGGCACCCATGTAAACGATGCATTCCAATCCGAACAGCGCGCACACGGTCGCGGTCGCGACGCCGTGTTGCCCCGCACCTGTTTCGGCGATGATGCGGGTCTTGCCCATGCGCTTGGCCAACAGAATTTGGCCCAAACAGTTATTGATTTTATGCGCGCCGGTATGGTTCAGCTCGTCGCGCTTGAAATAGATTTTCGCGCCACCGAATTGTTCCGTCAGCCGCTCGGCAAGAAACAGCGGACTCGGCCGGCCGACATAATTCTTGAGCAGGTCGTTAAGCTTATCGGCAAACGACGGATCAGCCTTGGCGGCGTCGTAGGCCTTCTCGACCTCGAGGATCAACGGCATCAACGTTTCGGCGACAAACCGCCCGCCGAAGATACCGAAGTGACCGCCCTCATCGGGGCCGTCTTTATAGGTGTTCAGGCTCGCCATTAAAAAATCACCTGGGTTCAATTCCTTGCGGGGCTTTGCCGCTTTTCCATGACAGCTTGCCCCGCGAAAGGCCGGTAATAAAGCACAAAGCCGGGGAAAAATAGGTAAAAATCGGAAAAATCCGCTTTTTTTCTTGCCTCAAAGGCCCGCCGCGATAGCTAAAAACTCTTTGATTTTATTGGGACTTTTAAACCCCGGGGTGTCCTCGACGCCGGACGAGACATCCACCGCCGCGGCCCCGCTTTGCGTGACCGCTTCGGCCAGGTTTTCCGGCGTCAGCCCGCCCGCCAGCATCCAGGGTGTCTCAAAGGATTGGCCCGCGAGCAACCCCCACGGCAGGGGGGCGCCGTGCCCACCGGGCCG
>CALINB010000374.1 GCA_938045325.1 uncultured Rhodospirillales bacterium
AGGACGTTTTTAATATTGCCGATGACGCGGTGTCGTTATCGGATGCGCTTAAGGATTTTCAAACGAGAACAGAAGCGGTCGATACCGTTATTCGTGATTTGCGCGAACGCGGCATTATCAAAAACTGGTTTGAAGAGAAATTCCCCGTAAAAAGCGGTCATGGTGCAACACCGCAATTCGATATTGAGCGCGCTGCCATTTCTCTTTTCGGCCTGCCGGCATTTGGTGTCCATCTCAACGGGTTTGTCGGGCGCGGCAAGGATATGAAAATGTGGGTTGCCGAACGTGCCCATGACAAACCGATTGAGCCCGGTAAATACGATCAGATCGTCGCCGGCGGACAGCCAGCCGATTTAAGTATCGAGGAAAACCTCGCGAAGGAGTGCGAGGAAGAGGCGCATATTGATGCAGAAACGGTCGCCAAGGCGGTCGCTGTTAGTGCTATCACCTACATGATGGAGCGCCCCGAAGGGCTGCGATGCGATATCCTTTATAATTACGACCTTGAGTTGGACCCGTCCTTTACGCCGGTGAATACGGATGGCGAGGTCCATAGTTTTCATTTATGGCCGCTCGAACAAGTGCGCGACGTCGTGCACGATACCGACGATTTTAAATTCAACTGTTCGTTAGTAGTGATCGATTTTTTGATCCGCCATGGTGTCATCACGCCGGAACATCCGGAGTATGTTGATTGCGTCAAAGGGTTGCGCAGCTAATCTCTTCGGTCTTGACATATCGACGCACGGCTTTATCTAAACAGGCATCGCATGTTTTCCTAGATTGAGGAGTGACACATTATGGCGCAACCGAACTGGACCGTATATTTATCCGGCGAAATTCACTCCGATTGGCGTGAGCAAATCCAGTCGGGCATTAATGACGCGAAGCTGCCTGTCGATATTTTGGCACCGGTGACCGATCATGCCAGCAGCGATGACTGTGGCGCGCACATTCTCGGCGAAGAGGACAACCCGTTCTGGCGCGATCATAAAGGCGCGAAGATGAATGCCATTCGCACCCGTACCATGATCGACCGTTCCGATGTTGTTGTCGTCCGCTTCGGCGATAAGTACAAACAATGGAATGCTGCGTTTGATGCGGGTTATGCCGCTGCCCTTGGCAAGCCGGTCATTACGCTGCATGACCCGTCACTCACACATGCGTTAAAAGAAGTCGACGCCGCCGCTCTAGCCGTGGCCGAAACACCGCAGCAAGTGGTGAAGGCTTTATCGTACGCGATTAACGGCTCGCTCTAATTCGTTGCAACACCGGCCTGGGATTTCAGGTCTTGCGGGCTTAGTCCCGCGCCGCGCAGCGCGCGGATGGTTTGTGCCTGATTACGTTTTGCCAGCCGGACGCCTTCAGCATTTGTGATTAAGGCATGATGCCGGTAGGCCGGTGTTTGAAGTTCGAGTAATGCCTGCAGCAAACGGTGCACATGTGTTGCCGGTCGTAAATCTTCGCCGCGAACAACGAGAGTGACCCCCTGAAGATGATCATCGAGCGTGCAGGCAAGGTGATAACTCGCCGGGGTGTCTTTGCGCGCAAGAATAACATCGCCGAATATTTCCGGTGCCGCTGTAACGGCTTCATTGTTATTGCCATCCATCCATATTAAAGAGCCGGCGCGTTCGCAGGCTTCGGCCATGTTTAAGCGTAAGGCATAGGGTTGATTGTTCGCTATACGGCTTTCTTGCTCGTCTTTTGAAAGATTCCGACAGGTGCCGGGATAGAGATGACCGTCGGGGCCAACATGGGGCGCTTGTCCGGACTGCGCGATTTCCTGCTGAATATCCTTGCGCGTGCAAAAACAGGGATAGAGCAGTTCTTTTTGTGTGAGCTTGCCAAGGGCTTTAGCGTAATCGCCGAAATGTTCCGACTGGCGGCGTACCGGCTCCACCCAGCGCAATCCGAGCCAAGCGAGGTCTTCGTAAATGGCGTCTTCAAACTCGGACCGGCAGCGGTTCGTGTCGATATCCTCGATCCGCAAATGAAAAATGCCGCCGTTTGTTTGTGCCGCTTGATAGGCCAAAAGGGCGGAATAGGCATGACCGAGATGCAGCAGTCCGGTCGGGCTGGGGGCGAACCGGGTAACAAGTGCAGTGGATTGGCGATCAGACATAACGTGACAGTACCATGGTCAATCGGTTAGGACTGTATTTCCTTCAGCCATAGTATAAAGACCGCCCGATGACAGAGCTTCCAACCTTAAGCGGCCCGACGTTACCACCCGCTTCAAACCAGGCACCCAAACAGATCGTCATGTTGCTGCATGGTGTCGGTGCCGACGGTAACGACTTGATCGGCCTTGCACCGTACTACCAAAAAGTGCTGCCGGATGCGTTGTTTATCGCACCCGATGCACCATTTCCCTACGACATGGCGCCGTTCGGGCGGCAATGGTTCGGCCTGCAGGACCGCAGCGAGCCCGCCCGGCTGAAAGGGACGCAATCGTCGGCCCCTATTCTCGATCATTTCATCGACACGACCTTGGCCAACTATGGTTTGAGCGATGATAAGCTTGCCCTCGTCGGTTTTTCCCAAGGGACGATGATGTCGCTTTATGTCGGGCTTCGCCGCGAGAAACCCTTGGCCGGCATTATCGCGCAATCGGGCATATTGATCGGCCCCGAATTGCTGGCCGATGAAATAAAATCCCGGCCGCCGGTATTGCTTATTCACGGTGATATGGATGCGGTCGTGCCGTTTCAATACATGGAAAAAGCACAGAAGGCGCTGCAGGAAAACGGTGTCGAGGTCGCGGCCCATGCCCGCCCCGGCTTAGGCCACAATATTGATGAGGAAGGGATCGCATTAAGTCAGCAATTTCTATCGCAAATATTTGAAGAATGACAAGCATTTGACGAAGTGATGAAGGGTTAATGAATAGCGATATTCATTCACTTCAAGTATTTGGCAAACGCATACAACATGTGTATTCTCCTCGTTAATTCGAGGGAGAATGTAGTAGCCAATGGGTATTCAAAACTATCCGGCGCTGGTTCTAAATGCCGATTTCCGGCCCTTGAGTTATTTCCCCTTATCGTTATGGGCCTGGCAGGACACGGTTAAAGCCGTCTTCCTGGACCGGGTGAATGTGGTCTCGGAGTACGAGAAAACGGTCAGCTCGCCCAGTTGGGAGATGCGCCTGCCGAGCGTCATTTCCTTAAAAGAATATGTGCCGATGGCGCGACGCCCGGCCTTTACCCGCTATAACGTTTTCCTGCGTGACCGCTTTACCTGCCAGTACTGCCGCCAACCGTCACCGGCTGAGGAGTTGACGTTCGATCATGTCATTCCCCGCTCGCGCGGCGGGCGGACGTCATGGGATAACGTTGTCGCGGCCTGCACGGGTTGTAACCTGCAAAAGGGCAACCGCATGCCGCGGGAATCCGGCATTGTTCCCGTCCGTAAACCGCAGGAACCCAGTAATTTCGAGCTGCAGGAAAACGGCCGGGCGTTTCCGCCGAACTTCCTTCACGAGAGCTGGCGCGACTTCCTCTACTGGGATACCGAGCTCGAAATCGCCTGATTACCGCCGTTTTGGGCTTCTCCGGCCATTGTTGACTTCCCGATAAGAGCGCTTATACTCCGCGGCTTCTCAGCTGAGAGTCACTTCCGAGAATGTGGGTTCAAAAGACCGGGCCCCGCCGACTTTGAAAACAAAGCGGCCTATCGGGACAATAACAACCGGAAAACGAGTGGATATATATTATGAGTAAACGCATACAGTCGAAGTATAAGATCAATCGCCGCCTCGGCGTTAATCTCTGGGGTCGGCCGAAAAGCCCCATCAATGTTCGTGATTACCGGCCCGGCCAGCACGGCCAGCGGCGTACGAAGCTGTCCGACTTCGGCCAGCAATTGATGGCGAAACAAAAGCTTAAAGGTTACTACGGCAACATTACCGAGCGCCAATTCCGCAAGTACTATGAGGAATCATCCCGGCGCAGCGGTGATACGGTCGAAAATTTGATCGGTTTTCTGGAGCGCCGCCTCGATGCCGTGATCTACCGGATGAAATTCGTGCCGACGGTGTTTGCCGCTCGCCAATTCATCAATCACGGCCATATCATGGTCAACGGCAAGCGTGTGAACATTCCGTCTTACTTAGTTAATGAAGGCGATGTGGTCGAAATCAAAAACAAGTCGAAAGATATTCCGATGGTTCTGGAGGCGGTCGAATCCGTCGAACGCGACATTCCCGAATACGTCGACGTCGATCTTGCAAAGCGCAAAGGGACGTACTTGCGCATGCCGAAATACGCGGAAGTGCCGTATCCGGTGCAAATGGAGCCGAACCTCGTGGTCGAGTTTTACTCCCGCTAATTTGTTTTCATGCTCAACAAAAAAGACCGCCTCGAAAGAAGCGGTCTTTTTTAATGCTTGTATCGGAATTCCATCAGTTGGCGAGTTGCACGCCTTTTTCGTCGAAAACTTTTTTCAATTCACCGGTTTCGTACATTTCGCGAACGATGTCGCAGCCGCCGAGAAATTCGCCCTTCACGTAGAGCTGCGGGATCGTCGGCCAATTGCTGAAATTTTTAATTTCATCGCGCAGTTCCGGATCGGCCAGGACATCGACGCCTTTGAATTTGACGCCGAGTACGGTCAGCACCTGCGAGACCGCCGCCGAAAATCCGCATTGCGGCATCATCGGCGAGCCCTTCATAAACAGGACGACGTCGTTGTCGTCGATTTCGCGTTGAATTTCATCGTGTTTGGGATGGTCGCTCATGGTGACTGTCTCTCCAATTCCGTCTGTTTGTTCGTTGTTTACTCCGGCGCACTTGTTTGCAAGGCCAAAGCATGAAGCTCGTTGCCCATTCTTCCCTTGAGGGCATCATAAACCATTTGATGCTGCTGAACGCGGGATTTTCCGGCAAAGGCCGTTGTGATGACCTGGGCCGCGTAATGATCGCCGTCACCGGCGAGGTCTTTTATCGAAATTTCGGCATCCGGGAAGGCTTCCTTGATCAAACCTTCGATTTCGGCGGCGCTCATGGCCATGAAAATTTCCCCTTCTGGTTATGGGCCGGCCATGTAGTCCGGCAGCCAGCTTTCGTTTAAGTCCCGAAGCTCAGCTACGGATATGGCGATTTCACTGCCGACAGTCAACTCTTTGCCGCCGGTTTTTCCAAGGATTTGAGCGCTGACACCGGATTTTTGTGCCGCCGTGGTCACTTTTTCGGGTTCATGTGTCGTGATGACGTAACGCCCCTGGTCTTCGCCGAACAGCCACGCAAACAGCGGGATGCCGGTTTGCGGTGGTTCGATCGCGGCGCCGGTGTTGCCGGCCATTGCCATTTCGGCCAGTGCGACAGCAAGGCCGCCATCGGCGATATCGTGGCAGGCCGAGATAAGGCCGTCGTGAATGAGTGCGCGGACGCAATCCCCGTTTTTCTTTTCAAGTGCAAGATCCACCGGCGGCGGTGTGCCGTCTTCACGGTGATGAATTTCGCGCAAATAAATCGACATGCCGAGGTGCCCGTTTGTTTCACCCATGAGGATGACGGTTTCGCCCTCAGCAGCAAAAGCGAGGCTGCGGGCCTGTGCGACGTTATCGATTAATCCGACGCCGCCGATGGCGGGCGTCGGGTGAATGCCTTGGCCGTTGGTTTCGTTATAAAACGACACATTACCTGAGACGACCGGGTAATCGAGTGTTTTGCACGCTTCGCGCATGCCGTCGATGCAGCCGACGAACTGACCCATAATCTCGGGCCGTTCCGGGTTGCCGAAGTTCATGCAATCGGTGATGGCAAGCGGCTTGGCGCCGACAGCGGTTAAGTTGCGCCAGGTTTCGGCGACCGCCTGCTTGCCGCCTTCGATGGGATCGGCGACGCAATAGCGTGGCGTGCAGTCGGTTGATATTGCGAGCGCTTTATCCGTGTCGTGTACGCGCACGATGGCGGCATCGCCGCCGGGCCTGCCGATGTTTAATGTGTCGGCCATGACCATGTGATCGTACTGTTCCCAAATCCAGCGTTTGGATGCGATGTCCGGGCATGAAATCAGGGTGCGCAGGACGGCGTTGATATCTTGCGGCATATCAAGATCGTCCGCCGAAACAATTTTGCGTTCCGGTGTCGGCGTCCAGGGACGGTCGTATTCGGGTGAAGCGTCGGCCAGCGGTTGGATCGGCAGGTCGCCGACGACCTCGTCGTTCATTTTCAAAACCATGCGCCCGGTATCGGTGAGCCGGCCGACCACGGCGAAATCAAGATCCCATTTTTCATAGATTTTTCGCGCCATATCTTCACTGCCGGGTTTTAGAACCATCAGCATGCGTTCCTGGCTTTCCGACAGCATCATCTCGTAAGCCGTCATACCGTCTTCGCGGATCGGCACCTGTTCGAGATTCATCTCGACACCCATGTCGCCTTTCGAGGCCATCTCGAACGACGACGAGGTCAGCCCGGCGGCACCCATATCCTGAATGGCGACGATCGCATCTGTGGCCATCAGTTCCAAACACGCTTCCAACAGCAGTTTTTCCGTGAACGGATCGCCGACTTGTACGGTCGGGCGTTTTTCTTCCGAGTCCTCGTTGAACTCGGCCGATGCCATCGTAGCACCGTGGATGCCGTCGCGCCCGGTTTTCGAGCCGACATAAATAACCGGGTTTCCGATACCAGCAGCCTTGGCGTAAAAAATGTTATCGGCGTCCGCAAGGCCGACCGTCATCGCATTGACTAGGATATTACCGTTGTAGGAGGGGTGAAACGTGCATTCGCCGCCAACAGTCGGTATGCCCATGCAGTTGCCGTAGCCACCGATCCCGGCGACCACGCCCGAAACTAAATGACGCGTTTTCGGATGATCCGGCTCGCCGAACCGCAGCGCGTTCATGTTCGCCACCGGGCGCGCGCCCATCGTAAAAACGTCCCGCAGGATACCGCCGACCCCGGTCGCCGCTCCTTGATAGGGTTCGATGAACGAGGGGTGATTGTGGCTTTC
>CALINB010000375.1 GCA_938045325.1 uncultured Rhodospirillales bacterium
GGAACGGCGACCTTTAACGTTACGCCGTTTAAGGTCGGAAAATACTTCAACAAAATCGAATGCTTCTGCTTTACCGAGCAATTATTAATGCCGGGCGAGCGAAAGGAATTTCCCGTAAGTTTTTTCGTCGATCCAAAGATCGCTGAGGATTCCAACGCAAAGGAAGCAACGGCGATCGTGCTTTCTTATACCTTCTTTAACAAGGGAACCGCGGCGCGCGACGCATACATGCGAAAACATCGAATCCCCTCAAAATTGACCCGAGAAATAGGTTCATGACAAATAAATCACCACACACGCAAGCTCATAACGATATGCAAGACAATTGGTTCGGCGTGCTACGCCGATACGTCATCTTCATCGCGCTCGCTAACTTGCTCTGGGAATTTGCTCAGCTCCCGCTTTATACAATTTGGAAAGAGGGCAGCCCAGAAGAAATCGTTTTCGCCGCTGTCCACTGCACGGGCGGCGATATCATGATTGCGACTTTATCGCTTCTGGCGGCCTTGCTCCTAATCGGCAGCCGTAACTGGCCTGGCGAGTCATACGTCCGTGTCGCGGCTTTAACCATTGTTCTAGGACTCGGCTACACGATCTTCAGCGAGTGGCTCAATACGGAAATTCGCGGCAGCTGGGCTTACTCTGACCTCATGCCGGTTATTCCCTGGATCGGTTCCGGTGTATCGCCCATTGCCCAATGGATCATAATTCCCCTCGTTGCATTTTGGTGGGCACGTCGTTCTCTCACAACAACGTCTCAATACAAATCAGTGCTCATAAAAGACAATTTAGAGAAACAGATTTGAGAGATTGAATATGAACATCGGAATTCTTGCAGATAAGTCAGGCCTTTCCGTCAAAACCATTCGGTATTACGAAAGTATCGGACTCGTCACGCCGCCAAAGCGGGGCCCGAACGGTTATCGCATTTACCGCGATTCGGATGTTCAAACGTTTCTTTTCATTACCCAAGCTCGAAAACTTGGATTTTCGTTAAACGAAATTTCAAACCTGCTTGCGCTTTGGCGTGACAAGGAACGAGCAAGTTCAGAGGTAAAAAATCTGGCACTAAAAAAAATAAATGAAATCGACCATAGAATTCACGAATGTGAGTCTATCAAAAACACTTTGAGCGATCTTGCCGAGCGATGCCGTGGCGATGAACGTCCCGACTGTCCCATCATCCACGATTTAACCGCCACGGATTCCAAAAACGAGTTGTCTACACGCCCAGACATCAAAGCCCCCCACACTAGAAAGTGCAATTTACCAAATAAAAGGGGGCAAAATGATTGAGGTTAGAATTCCTAACGCACTCCGCCTACGCGCAGTAAAAAATTTAACAATGGAGATAATGAAATGACACACGCTAAGAGCAGATCGTGGCCAACCCGATTGGGATTGGGAATATCCCTGTTTGTACTTATTTTCATAACAATGACTTGGTTCGCAGTCGATCCAAATTCGCGGGCATTTGGCCAGTCCTCTGGCCCCGCTGTGAATATGCCCAAGGACGAATTCGAGCGGCGCGTACGGCAATATCTGCTCGATAACCCCGAGGTGATTATTGGGGCCTTGCGCCAATACGAGGCCCGCAAAAAAGCTGCCGAACTCAGTGAGGCGCAAACGCTTTTACAGTCACGCGCTGCCGACATTTATCGCGATCCCGATAGTCCGGTGGGCGGCAACCCGAAGGGCGATGTCACGCTTGTCGAATTCTTCGATTACAACTGTTCCTATTGCCGCCGAGTTGCTCCGGTGATGCTTGATGCGGAGAAAGACGACCCTAATTTACGCATCGTCTACAAAGAGTTCCCGATCCTCGGTCCCAATTCGCAATTTGCCGCCAAAGCGGCGCTGGCCGCAGCACGGCAAGGTAAATACCTTGCCTTTCATAAGGCACTCATGTTGGCCAAGGGAGTTGCCGATAAGGGTAATGTCATGAAAATTGCGGCAAAAGTCGGGCTGGATACTAAACGCCTGAAGGCCGACATGGAGGATCCGAAGATCGCGACCGCCATCAAGCGCAATCTCGAACTCGCTCAAGCACTGCGAATTAACGGGACGCCCGGTTTCGTCGTTGGCGATCAGTTTATCCGGGGCGCGACGGACCTGCAGACACTGAAATCCGTCATCCAAAGCGTTAGAAAAGTACGACAAGAAAATGGTAAGAACAATTAGGTAGTCATGAAATAATGCTGGAGATTTCCAACATCGGCTTGTTTACTGCATTCGTGGCAGGAACGATTTCGTTTTTGTCGCCTTGCGTCCTTCCACTCGTACCCGGCTACGTCTCCTATATCGCCGGGCAGTCAAATTCAGGACAATCGGCCGGTAATGCTGCCGTGTTACGGCTGCCCGTGTTGGGATTGAGCTCTTGTTTCGTCTTGGGCTTCTCGACCATCTTTATCCTTTTGGGCGCGAGCGCAACGGCACTCGGACGGCTTATTTTCGCCTACCGGTACGAACTCAATATCGTCGGCGGCGTTATCATCATCGTTTTTGGCCTGTTCATCATTGGCCTGGTACGTTCCAATTGGCTGCAACGTGAACTGCGGATTCATCTATCGGTCCCGGGAGGACGGCCGGTTTCTGCCTATGTCCTCGGTCTTGCTTTTGCATTCGGATGGACCCCTTGCATCGGGCCGATCTTGGGAGCGATTCTAACGGTCAGCGCCGCCACTGCCACCATCACCCAAGGAATCACGCTCCTCGCTATATACTCCCTCGGGCTCGGCTTACCGTTTTTATTGGCAGCGGTGTTTACCGATAGCCTCACGGCAAGACTCAAATCGATCGGATACGCCGGCCGAATTCTTCAAATCGCGGCGGGAATTATCTTGATCGTTATGGGAATTGCCATGATGACGGGATATCTCTCGACGTTTTCCTATTGGTTGCTCGAGACTTTCCCGATCATCGGTTATATCGGCTGAAACGTATCGGCACGGAACGAACATCTTATGAGTTTCTATCGGGAACACATTCTTCCCTCTCTCCTTCAACTCACCATGCGCAGGAGCGATCTTGCCGAATATCGTGCCCGCCTCATCCCGCAAGCAACGGGACGCGTGCTGGAAATCGGGATCGGCTCGGGCCTCAATCTCCCGTTTTACAGCTCCAACGTTGATCGGGTGTTTGGACTTGAGCCCTCACCCAAACTTTTAACCATGGCACGTAACATGGTGAACAAAAGTGTGGTCCCTGTTGAATTAATCGAAGGATCGGCGGAGGCTGTTCCGCTTGATCGCCATAGCGTCGATACCGTGGTAACAACGTGGACACTCTGCTCTATACCCGATGCCGCAAGTTCTCTCCAAGAAATACGCCGTGTTCTCAGGCCAGGCGGGCGGCTACTTTTCGTCGAGCACGGCCTATCCCCGGACCCGGACGTACGGGCTTGGCAAAACAGGATAACACCGTTTTGGAAACGGATAGGAGGCGGCTGTCACTTGAACCGTCCCATCGACTCATTTTTGAAAACGGGCGGTTTCCGTTTCGACCGATTGGACATGGGCTATATGAAA
>CALINB010000376.1 GCA_938045325.1 uncultured Rhodospirillales bacterium
GACTCGAAACTGGAAGTTGACGGCGTTGACTTTAATGCCAGCCAATTCTACCTCAACTCGGCTGGTACAAGCTCCCTGAGCTTTAACGCGACGGCCGGCGCTTCGATCACGGTTTCGCGTTTGGGCTTTATTGATCAGCTCAGCACGTATTCGTTGTCTTTGGCGTCGATTCTGGCATCGTTCAACGAACAGGCTAACTTAGCGATTACACGTCTCGATCAAACGATTGAGAACGTTCGAGCGAAATCCGCCACGATTGCCACGAACGTCTCCATCCTTCAGGTGCGGCTCGACTTCACCGATAACTACGTCAACATCCTCACGGAAGGCGCTGACAAACTCCGTCTTGCCGATCTTAATGAGGAAGGTGCCAACTTGCTGGCCCTGCAGACTCGTCAGGCTCTGGGTATTCAGTCCTTGGCCTTCGCGGGTCAGGCTGAACAGGCCATCCTCGGGTTGTTCCAGTAAACCCAAGGTTTTGAAAACGGCCGGGGCGGCATTCGTGCCTCCCCGGCTTTTTTCTGAGCAAATATTCGGTTTTTTAAATTATTTACGGCGAATTTCGATTAAAATGTTTGGTGCACAGATTCGGCACCGGTTAGTCAGGACTTTTAAGAATGCCTCTTAAAATCCATATCAAATCCGGACAACAAATAATTATTAATGGTGCGGTGATCGAGAATGCGGGACCCCGCAATGTCTCGCTGGTCGTCAAAAATGAGGCCTCGATCCTCCGATCCAATGACATCCTGACGCCTGAAAACGCGGCCACACCAGCCAGCAGGGTTTATTATGCCCTGCAATGCATGTATCTTTTTCCAGGTCAGAAAGACAAATATTTACGACAATTTAATGAACTCATTGATAGTTACGTTGAAGCGGCACCAAGTTCGCAGGACACCGTAAGCGAAATCAGGGATTTTGTGGAAAATGAGCAGTTTTATTACGCCCTTAAAAAGGCACAAGACCTGATCCAGCACGAGCACGAGGTATTGGCACATGTCCAACAAGAGTTCGTTGAAAAGTTACGCGACCCCGACACCGGGGTCGAGCGCACCGGGGGAGATCGAAGCGTGGGGGCTGACTCAAGCCGCGCTTCGGATGAGCCAAGCGCAGGAAACGGCTGAAAAACAAGCCATGATCGACGCCGTTCGTTTGAACTGGCGGTTATGGACTATCTTCCAAGCTGAATTATTCGACCCGGATTCGACGGTTCAAGCCGATATTCGGACGAACATTCTTTCATTAGCGCAATACATCGACAAACATACGGTCGAATTTCTTGCCAAACCGGCGCCCGATAAACTTGATACGTTAATCAATATCAACCGCGAACTGGCGATGGGGTTGTATGAGCAGCCCGATGAACCAGCGCAAGAGGGCGCACCAGAAGAGACCGAAGCAGGCTCGGTGAAAATCTCGGTATGAGTACGAAAACGACAAAAAAGGCAAAGAAGGCTAAAAAGTCCGCTTCGCCATCAAAATCCAACAAATCAACTCTCGATACATTTTTATCCAAAGCAACTAAATTGCTTCAATCAAGTGATTGGGATGCTCTAGAGGATGCCTGCGTCGCCTACACTGACAAACACGGCGAATGCATTGAAACGCTCTACATAAAAACTTTTATTGCTCATGGTCGCAACGATTTACGCATGGCAATCGATTGTGCCGAGCAGGCACTTAAATTTGATGATGCTTGCGATGAAATCGCTGATACGATCGCAACGCTTTATGCCTTGGCTGGTGAACTCTCGAGCTGTGTGTATTACGCCAAAATTGCCTCGACCCTCGAAAAGAACCCAAAATTTAAAAGCTTAATTCCGCCGTCATTTCCGACCTTCACGCGCGCTTATTCTTTGATCTCGGAAAAACCGATGCATAATCGGGCACAAACGGCATTTAATGAAGGTGATTTCGCACAATCGGAACATTGGTACCGCCAACACCTTTCGTTCGACCCGAAAGATAAAGATGCTTATCTCGGTATGACGGCCGGCATGTTGGCCCGCGGCGAAGTTCGTGGCGTCGCCGACTCATTACGGGCCGGACGCCACGCCTTGCCGTACGATCCCGAAATCGCCAGTCAGCTCGCTCATACGCTTATTCGTCTCGGCAAATACACAGAAGCCCATGCCTGTCATCGTTGGGCTCAAAAGGCGGCTCCCGATAATGCGGTTATTCACGCCCAAGCATTGGTTGACCTGATGATTGATCCCGAGCAGCAAAACCAGGACTTTCCCGCGCTGACGAAAGCTTGGGGTAAGCGGTTCGGCCAGGGCAGCGGTGAAGATGACGATGCGTCAGATTTTTTCGAGACCGAAGATCCGATGCCTAAAGACCAACTCACGATTGGCTTTATGCTGGGCAGCACCGGAAACATAGCCCGGGGCGTGACGCTTTCATCAATACTCATGCAGCTCGATGAAAATCGGTTCCAAACTGTCGGTTTCGGCGTCGGCGCCTTAAGCGATGTGGGTAACGCTGTTTTTCAAAAATGTATTGGCCGCTGGCATGACGTGGCCGGAGTCGACCCGATTACACTGAAGGCTATTATCGCCGCTGAAGAAATCGACATTATGGTGAATATTTCGGGTTTCTCTATGCCCGAGCTCTTAGCATTGTTCGGCTCACGTCTCGCGCCGTGCCAAGTTGCCTGGATGGGCACGCCCTACGGGACCGGCATCGATGAGATCGATTATCTGATAACGGATTCATTTTTGGATCCGGACAAAAATAATGCATCACAATATACAGAAGAGTTGACCTTCTTGGAGCTTGGCGGCGTTGTTGCTTTCCCGCTGGTCTCTAAACAAGAGGGGCTCATGCCCCGAACCGGTGATGAATTTATTTTTGCGGCCGATGCGAAGCTTCACGAACTAACACCGTCAACCATCGCCTGCTGGGCGGAAATATTGCATCAAAAACCGGATTCCAGCTTGATCCTGCTCGACCACGATTTTAAGCAAGCCGAAACATTAAATGAATTAGTCCAACTTTTCGGCACCTTTGGCATTGCCAACCGTGTCGACATCGTCGATTCCAGCGTGTCGTCGAAGTTTTTCGAACAAGCCGACGTTTGCCTGATGCCGGTGCCAACACCCTCAGCACAAGTAACAGTGGATGCACTGTGGGGCGGCTGCCCTGTGATTTCATTTGCTAATACCGGCCGTCATACACGTGAATCCGGCAGCGTTCTGTCCTACCTTGGCCTTCAGGAAGACATGGTCGCCGACAATCTCGACGACTATGCGAAGTTTGCCTTGGAGTGGGCGAACGATGACGAAAAACGTAGCGCATTCCGCACAAGCGTTCGTGAAAAAATCTTAACCTCGCAACATTTCGACACCAAAGCACGCGCAGCCGATCTTCAAAAAACGTTCGATTTGCTTTGGCAAAAAACATGTGAGAAGCACTAACCGTCGTGCGCTTTTGAGAGGCCGTCATGACCAAGGCCGAAGAGGCAATCGTCAAGCGCAATGTCGCTGCATTTGAAAAGAATGATCCGGAAACCTTGGATCGTCTTGCTGCGATCAGCGACCCCATAACATCCCTGGTTTATGACGGCGACAAGATCGTAAACATCGATCTCGGCGGCGGCGAGCTTTACCCAAAACCGGCAGAGCACTGGACGGAAGATCAGCTTGAAGATTTCAGGGAAAACCCGGACCGTCTCATCTTTAAAGACCCCAGTCATTGCAATTTATCCGGCTACTCCTTCAAGTTTTTTAAGCCGATGCAGAATTACTTCGCGAAAAAAAACATTAAGGAATCGCTGACCGCAGGACCGGTTGTCGATATTGGCTTTCTGTTTGTTTTTGGCGTTGGCCTCGGATACCACCTTCGTGAAATCGTCGAAACCACACCGGCTAAACGCATTATCCTTATTGAGCCCATTGCCGAGTTTGCACTTCATTCACTTCACGCCATTGAGTGGAAGGACATTTTTCGCATTGCCAAAAAACGCGGCATTACGATTTATTTTTGCTTGGAAGAAAAACCCGATGAGATTGTCGGTTTTATCGAGCACACCTTAGGCGCTGTCGGCAACACGTTCCTGGATGGTTCATATTATTGCCCCCATTATTACTCATGGACGCTCAAGCAATCGTATGAACTCCTGCAAGAGCGGATCAAACACTATTTTATCTCCAGCGGTTTCATTGAAGATGAAATCGGCATGATGGAAAACACCCACACGAATATTAAGGATTTCAATTTTCATCTGCTGGACGGACGCAAGCCTTATCGCGCTCAGGAAATGCCCGCCTTCGTGGTCGGTTCCGGGCCTTCCATTGATAAGGATTTACCCATCATCAAAAAATGGCGGGAAAAAGCGATCGTCTTTTCCTGCGGCACGGCCCTGCGCCCGTTGCTGAGCAACGGCATCGTGCCTGATTTTCATGTTGAACTCGAACGAGATGATGTCGTCCCGCGCGGCCTCAATAAAATGCGTGAAGAATTCGATTTTAGCGGCATTACCTTGATTACCGCGACGACCGTCCCGCCGGAAGTCATGGAAATGTTCGATGAGCGGGTTTATTACTTTCGCGCCTCCTTAAGCCCCGCGCATTTATTGAGCCCCGGCGAACTGCTCGATCACGCCGAGCCGATGGTCTCGAATTCAGGGTATGCGACATCAACGGCTCTTGGATTTCGCAACGTTTATCTTTTCGGTGTCGACTGCGGACAAAAAGGACGTGGCCAACATCATTCGAAACATTCGCTTTATTTTATCGACGGCTTCGAGGACTGGGATGAGGAATGCCAGAACCGCTATGACCGTGTTGTCCCAGGCAACTTCGGCGGCACCGCTGAAACCTTTTGGGCGTTTGACCTCAGCCGGCGCATGATCACCGAGGGCCAGCGGATCATGCGGGCCAATCTGTTTAATTGCAGTGACGGGGCCCTGATCCGGGGCGCGCAACCGAAAGCTTCTGCCGCCCTTGATTTTTCAAACATTACCGTTGACCGGAAAACCGTCGTTCAGCGGCTGAAAGATCAGATGCGTTATTTTGAACCCGGCCAAATCCTCGAAGAAATCGACATCGATGAGCAAATTGAGGCTTGCGATGCCTTTAAGAAAGCCTTTCAGGATTTCAGCAAAGAAGCCCTCGACAAAGAGAAAAGCTTTTTCGGGTTTGAACGCCGGTTACTGGATTTCCACGATACACACCGCGGGGATTATCTCCCGGTCTTTGCCATGGCAGGCGGTTCCATCAATTCAATGCTGCGCCTTGCCGCATTTTTCGGCACTCGAATCGAAGATACCCGAAAAAGAAACGCATTCTTTAGATTTTTCGTCAAACAATTCGAAGAACGTTGCCTGGATCTGGCGGACCTTTGCCACGAGGCCTTAACCGGCGTGAAAGAAGGCAGGCCCAACCTGGTTGGCAACAAAGCGATTATCGCCGAGCAAACGGCGGCACAATAGTCTATGATCGGCGCCAAGAGAGTATGGCGCGGTCTTAGGGGACATCAGAAAGGACGCTTCTGTGTGGCTATCCAATTTTTACGACCTCAATATCAATCTTAAAGGCCAATCCATTCTCGTCACCGGCGGCACCGGTTCATTCGGTAAGGCGTTTATCAAAACCGTCCTTGAGCGTTATGAAGTCCGCAAGCTCATCATTTTTTCCCGCGATGAACTCAAGCAGTTCGAAATGCAGCAAACGTTTAACCCGGACAAATACCCGTGCCTGCGATACTTCATCGGTGACATCCGTGACAAAACCCGGTTGGCCATGGCGATGCGCGATGTCGATATCGTCGTGCACTCGGCGGCGCTCAAACATGTGCCTGTTGCCGAATACAACCCGACGGAATGTATTCACACCAATGTGATCGGTGCCGAAAATGTGATGCACTGCGCCTTGCAAAACAAAGTCAAGAAAGTGCTCGCTTTATCGACTGACAAAGCGGTGAACCCAATCAATCTTTATGGGGCCAGCAAACTTGCTTCCGACAAAATCTTCGTCGCCGCCAATAACCTGGCCGGCGACCAGGGAACCCGGTTTGCCGTCGTCCGCTACGGTAATGTGGTGGGATCGCGCGGCAGTGTTATCCCGTTTTTCCAACGCCTGATTTCCGAAGGGGCAAAAAGTCTGCCGATCACGGATCCGCGCATGACCCGGTTTTGGATCACCCTGCAACAAGGTGTCGACTTCGTGATCTCGTGCTTGGAAATCATGAAAGGCGGCGAAATTTATCTGCCCAAAATTCCCAGCATGAAAATGACCGATCTTGCTTCAAGCCTCGCACCGGATTTACCGCACGATGTGATCGGAATCAGGCCGGGCGAAAAGCTTCATGAAATTCTCATATCCGAAGACGACGCACCTTATACATATGAGATGAAGGATCGCTATGTCGTTACGCCCGCCTATCAGTTTTGGTCTGATAACCCTGAAGGAGCGGAATCGCAAAAACCTCAGGACGCAACGCCGGTGCCGGAAGATTTTCGCTACAGCAGCGACAACAACACCGATTGGCTGACTCCGGAACGGCTCGACAGCATGTTGCGGGAGGCCGCTGAGTGAACAAACCGGACGGATCATTCCTTCCTTACGGCCAACAGTGGATCGATGACGACGACATCGACTCCGTGATCCAGGTTCTAAAAAGCGATTTCCTGACTGGTGGGCCGGCTGTTGAAAATTTCGAACAAGCATTCGCCCAATCAACCGGCGCCAAACACGCCGTCGCCTGCGCTAACGGAACAGCTGCCCTGCATCTGAGCGCCCTCGCCCTTGACCTCGGCCCCGGCGATCAAGTGATTGTTCCCAGCATCACGTTTCTCAGCACCGCTAACGCGGCACGCTTTGTCGGCGCGGATGTCATTTTTGCCGATGTCGACCCGTACACCGGGCTGATGGGACCGGATGAATTGGAGGATGCCCTCGCCCGCGCCGACAAAACCAAAGTCAAGGCCGTCTACCCGGTCCACTTGAGCGGGCAGTGCGCAGACTTCGAGGCCATTGCTAAAATCGCCCTAGAGCACGACCTAAAAATCGTCGAAGACGCATGCCATGCCCTTGGCGGCACCTACCAGCATAATGGCAAAACATCCTGCGTCGGCGATAGCCAATATGCCGATATGGTCGTGTTCTCGCTACACCCGGTCAAAATCATCGCCATGGGCGAAGGCGGCGTGATTACCACGAATAACGATACTCTCGCGGACCGTCTTCGGCGATTGCGCAATCAAGGCATGACCCGAAACGCGGCGGAATTTCAAAACAAAGACATGGCCTTCAACGGCACAAACGAAGCAAACCCATGGTATTACGAAATGCCGGAGCTCGGTTTTAACTACCGGGCCAGCGACATTCATTGCGCTCTCGGTCACAGTCAATTGAAGAAGCTTCCCGACTTTGCCCGGCAGCGTAAAAATTTAGCGGATCACTACGATCAACGAATTGCCAAATTAGCGCCAACCGTTAGGCCCGTAGACCGGATGCCGCATTGTCATCCGGCATGGCATCTTTATGTGGTGTTAATCGACTTCGAAGCCACTAACTTATCACGCGCTCAAGTCATGAAAAGCCTTCGCGATCAGGGCGTTGGTTCGCAGGTTCATTACATTCCCGTTCACAAGCAGCCTTATTACCAAAAGCTATATGGCTCCACGCCCCTGACCGGCGCGGACTCTTATTACAAACACTGTTTGAGCCTGCCCCTATTTGTGCGCATGACCGAAAAGGATATTGACCGCATTGTCGACACCCTTGCCAGCGTACTGAGCCTCACCTAAACGGAAAATCGGTTACCCATAAAACAATGACAACCGCCATTACCATCCAGGCCCGCATGGGCTCGACCCGATTACCGGGAAAAGTTTTAAAAGACGCCGTCGGCAAACCGATGCTCGCCCTTATGATTGAACGGCTGAAGCGCGTGCCCGATGTCGACAAAATCATCGTCGCCACGACAACGAAGCCGGCGGACGACCCAATCGTCGCGCTTGCCGAACAAGAAAACGTCGATCATTACCGGGGCAGTGAGGACGATGTATTATTGCGTGTACTAGAAGCGGCCCAGCAACATGGCATTGATGTTATCGTCGAGACAACCGGTGATTGTCCGTTGATCGATCCCGGCACCATTCACGAAATTATCGAAACCTACCGGTCATCCGGCGCGGATTATGTTTCAAATGTTATCGAGCGGTCATACCCGATCGGCATGGACACACAAGTTTTCGCCACAGATATATTAGCCGATGTTGCCAGCCGCACTGACGATCCGCAGGACCACGAACACGTCAGCCTATACATTTACCACCACCCGGAAATATACCGGCTCAAGAATGTGCTGGCCCCGGCCGAATTGACCGCACCCGATTGGCGACTCACTCTCGATACACTCGAAGACTACACATTAATCAAATCCGTATTCGAGGCTCTCTACCCCGATAATCCGGCCTTTTCGCTGGCCGATATGTTCGCTCTGTTCAAAGACCGCCCGGACCTGTTAGAGATCAATTCTCATGTCCAACACAACTGGATCAACAAAAGTTCTTAAGGCCATCATGATCGGCTGCGGCGATATCGCCGGCGGCTATGATGAGCGCCACGACAGCCCGGACATTCTCTCCCATGCCAAGGCATACCGGGAACATCCTGGATTTGAATTAGTCAGTTGCGTCGAGCCCGATGAAAGTCGGCGTCGAGAATTTCAAAAGATCTGGAATGTTCAAACCGCCTTTGCAGACCTTGATGATTTATTGACGGACACCATCGACTTCGATGTCGCCAGCGTGTGTTCGCCGACGCCCAATCACGCAGAAATCCTACAACGGCTTCAAAACAGTGCCGTGAAAGGTGTTTTTTGCGAAAAACCCGTAACGGACTCACTATCCTTAACAAAAAAATGTATCGACCTTTATGAAAAATCGAGCATTGTCCTGGCTGTCAATTATTTGCGCCGTTGGGATAAGACACTCGAAGACTTGAAAGCTGAAGTCGATCAAGGGACCTGGGGAGCCTTGCAAAATGCCGTTTGTCATTATGGCAAAGGCATTTCCCACAATGGCAGTCATATGATTGATTTACTGCAATTTCTGTTTGGCCCCCTCAAGCCGATGTCGGTATTACAAAGCCAGCCCGGCTACGGCACTGTTGATCCGACACTCGACGCCCGCCTAACGACGCAAACCGGTGCGCCGGTCTATCTTATCGGAAACAACGCCCGGTTGTTTGATCTGTTTGAAACCTCTTTGACGTTTGAAAAAGGCCAAATCATCTTGGAGCAAGGAACGAGTGTCGTACGCATGCGGCCTATCGAAGAGAACCCGCGCTTTAAAGGCCATCAGACCTTACTGGGAGGAACCAACCAAGACGGTGATCTTGGTCAGGCTTTGTACCGGGCCGTTGATAATTTTTATCGTGCTATTACAGAAGGCGCGCCTTTAGCCAGCGATGGCCGTTCCGCCTTAGAAGCACAAAATGTCTGCGAACAACTTATGACGATGGCACTCAACACGTGAATGACAGCAACGGTTAAACAAAGACAACCATGACAAAGCTAGCCCTTTTCGACGGTTCTCCGGTCCGCACTAAACCCTTCCCCGCCTACAAACCCATCGGCGAAGAAGAAGTTGCGGCGGCCAAAGCTGTGGTTGAAAGCGGCGTTCTGTCCGCCTATCTCGGTGCTTGGCACGATGATTTTTACGGCGGCCCGCAAGTTCGCGCGTTTGAAGCGGATTGGGCCAAAGCGTATCAAGCCAAGCACGCGATTTCCGTAAACTCCTGCACCAGCGGACTTTATGCCTCTGTCGGCGCCGCCGGCGTCGGCCCGGGTGACGAAGTCATTGTTTCGCCCTATACCATGAGCGCCTCGGCCACAGCTGCCATCGTATTCAACGGCGTTCCCGTATTCGCCGATATTGACCCCCAAACATATTGCCTCGATCCGAAATCCATTCAAGCGCGCATCACTGAACGAACCAAGGCAATTATCGTCGTCCATATTTTCGGACAATCGGCGGACATGGACCCGATCATGGAACTCGCCGATCAACATGATTTGACGGTCATCGAAGACTGCGCCCAGGCGCCCTGCGCGACATACAAAGGCCGTCCCGTTGGCACGCTGGGACATTTAGGCGTTTTCAGCCTCAATTATCACAAGCACATTCACAGTGGTGAAGGCGGCATGATCACCACGAACGATGACGGCCTTGCCGATCGCTGCCAACTGATCCGTAACCACGGCGAAGCAGTGGTCGAGGCCAAGGGCACGAAGAATCTCGTCAATATGATCGGATTTAATTTCCGGCTTGGTGAAATCGAAGCAGCCATCGGTCAAGCGCAGCTCAAGAAAGCACCCGATCTCGTATCGCAACGGCAAAACAATGTAGCTTATCTTGAAAACAAGCTATCCGGATTACCCGGCCTCGGCATGCCGAAAGCGCAAGAGAAAAGCGCCCACGCCTATTACGTCCATGCTCTTGATTATGATCCGTCCGTCACCGGTGTCGTACGCGAGACAATTGTTGCTGCCTTACGTGCCGAACTGCCGGTCAGCGAGATGCGCGAGCGTGAAGGCACGCTCGTTTCGGGCGGCTATGTGAAGCCGCTTTATCTGCAACCCATGTACCGGGAACTGGTTGGCTACGGCACGGTCTCCTGTCCCTTTACCTGCCCCCATTATGGCGGCACGGTCGATTATAGCGAAGGCATCTGTCCCGAAGCCGAGGCTGCGCACAATACCACGTTAATCAGTCATGAATTAATGCGCCCGCCCATGACCGAAACAGATCTGGATGACGTTGCCAATGCTTTTCACAAGGTGTTTGAAAACCTCGACGACTTGAAAAACGCGAAAGCAGTGCCTTGAGCGCACCCAACGTTTTATTTTTTAGCCGCGATCCCGGCGCAACCAATCAATTGGTTGCCGTCTACGAATTATTGTGCAGATCTTCAGACTCGGATGTGCCCGCCATAGAAAAATTGCGGGAATGCTTAGCAGTATCCGATGACACAACACCGAATGCCATTATCGTCGGCAAGAAATACGCTCTCGATGTTTGGCGCACTGCCGGCATTCAAGCAGAAAACGGCGAAGAGACAACACCACAACATTTGATTGAGGCCCGGAATATATCGCTGGTGATTACGGGGACAGACGATATCGATGAACCCGATACGGCTCAGCTTTGGCAAACGGCGCAAATGGCAAACATTCCCGTGGCTGTATTTCTCGACAATCTTGTTAACCTGGAACCGCGTTTTCGAACCCGGGACGGCAAACTCATTACACCGGATCTCGTCTTTGCCCTCGATCATCATTCGGTCGAGACACTCACTGCAGCTGGCATCCCGGCGGGAAACCTGCACACGACGGTTAACCTTCATTTGGCGCGACTTTCGCGCATCGCCAAAGATAACGCCGGCGCCCGGGAGAATCTTCGTGCTCAGTGGCAGGCCGGTGAGGCGTCACAAGTTGTTTTATTTGCATCTGAAAATACCACCGAAATGGCCAGCCTCGGCCGCTCCGCCCCTTACGATGAACATGCCATCCTCAAGGCGCTGATCGAGGATATTGCCAACAGCCAACCGATCGGCAGCCTAACGATCACCCCCGGCAAAGCTTTGGTGGTGATCCGCCCCCACCCACGCGATGCCGCCGGCAAATATGACACCTACGCACAAGCCGCGAATCCAACCATCCGAATTAGCGCTGCGGGCTCGCCGCTCGAGGCTATCCTAGCGGCGGATGTCATTGTCGGTATGGATTCAGCCCTGCTGTTTG
Organism: uncultured Rhodospirillales bacterium; assembly: GCA_938045325.1. Classification (GTDB taxonomy): domain Bacteria; phylum Pseudomonadota; class Alphaproteobacteria; order Rhodospirillales; family CALINB01; genus CALINB01. The sequence goes on from CALINB010000376.1 coordinate 11,755, forward strand.
AGGCCCAAGCCCTAGACTGCCCAGCGTTGTCTTTGGTTTCTACAAGCAAATTCAACAAGATATTTGCTTAAGACGGAAAATGGCTACCTAGGCCTTTGTTAACCTTCTTGGTGTTTTATGATGGCCTGAAGTTCATAGGCTTGATTTGAGTCATCATGTCAGCAGCACTTTCACCCGTAAATGCCGGCCCGTCTACTCGCTCACAGGCCATCGAGCTTTACAACAAGAAGGCCTATGCTAAAGCGCTGCCCTTATTTCAGGATATTTATCAAAAATCCAACGAGACGGATTATGAAGCCGGCACACTTTTAGCGTGGTGTTTAGCTCACACTTATCAACTACATGCCGCAGAACAACTATTCGCTACGATCACAAAACGAGGCCCAGAGTCGATTCAGGCTTTTCAAGGCTACTGGTTCACATTGAATTCGATGGGGAGAAGTGTTGAGGCCATCAATATCATTAAGAAAAATGAACTAGACCGCTATAAATCATTTTCTCTTATTTTATGCCGCACCTTCCTTCAAATTGGGAACATACAAGACGCGAAAGAGTCCATTGATCTCATCAACGAAACATTATCAGAGAAACAAGATCCCAGCTTAGTTTTAAAATTGAACGAACTTTTGGGCGAATTTTATTCTGGACTGCAACACTGGAAACAATCTGCGTTGCTTTATCGGGAATCGATCTCGAAGGACAAACCCGGCTTTAACCCTGTTATTAAATTAATCAGAGCGATCTCCCGGTACAGCAAGTCACAGAAGTTGGATAAATCTTATAAATTTTGCGAGGCATTTATCGAATCAGACCTAGCACCGGTTTGGACAAAATATCAGCTCGCCCGGTTTAATTATTGTTCAGACGTCAAACAACATTTTGAGAAAGAGCCGGAACAGCCGATACATGTTAGTGATGACTTTACCGCATACGCCTATCTTCATTCCAATTTTAACCGGCGATTATGGAACGAAACGGAAATTTCTAAGGCAAAAAAACATTTTAAAACACCTGTCGTGACACATGACCAGCTGTTGCAAAATATCAAAAGATTTAAGGCTGCTGCCGCAAAACTGATTGAAGATAGACGGTTCGATATTTGGGATCAAAACTTTAAAGCGTTTCAGGGCGCTTTTGGCAATTCGGATTGGCAACCGACATTTATTCTTTCGACAGGCCGATGCGGAACTGAGGCGCTTTATGACTTACTAAAACAATCCGACAGCATTATACCCTATCACCCGCTTGCTATCCGCTCTACACCAATGGACAGGAATCACCTGCTATATCGGATTATTGAAGGCAAATTCGATGATGATGTTCTTTATTCTATTCTTAAAGATTATTTGGAAAGCCGGTCAGCTGAATATTTACATACTTTAAGATCAAATAAGACGATCGTTATTGTTAATCATTTCGATACGATTTTTGCGCCGTTTTGTGCTGTTCTATTTCCACAAAGCCGGGTTATCCACCTATCCCGCAAAGCAGAGGCAACATTCAAATCCTTTTACGGTAAAAATCAATGGCGTAATCGCCAACTGCAACATTGGCTGTATAACCCAACTTTCCCGGACGGAAGGTTCGAATTTTTTCAAGATAGCACCTTGCCCATCGAGGCACAGGTTGCTTGGTATTTTTATATAACTAAATCTTTATCCGAATGCCTTTTCGAGACATTACCTGAACAACGGCATACCAGCCTGGTCAGTGATAACTTATTTGAAAAACAAACGGCAGAATTCGATAAGCTTCGATCGATATTACCCGAAACTGAAATCACGGAAACGGCTATCCGTAACAGCTTTGGAATTGCCAGAAACAGTAAGGACGAGCTGCTTCATGTCCCCCTCGAAGACTTGGAGAACCGCAGCAGGAACGTAACAAAATATATACAACAACTTGAGCAAACAGGAACTTTACAACCACTTTAAACGGCCTAAATATTTAATAAAGATGAGCCTAAATTGAGCCATGTCAGCGCACGATGAACTTCTCGCCTGGGACCGCGGTTTCTATTCGGAAATATTAACCGCAGAGCACCTTGCGCCGATCCGTCACCTTTATGACGCACCACCGGAATCCCTCAAAGAACACAAAGATTTTTTCTGGGTCCATAACCGGGCGATGTGGTCGATGATCTGCAATCTCTCGCAAACCGCCATCGACATAACAATCAACGGCATCGACGACTATGTGCGTAACCGCTTGAAAATCCCGGCGGCCGGATTGAGCGAAGGCGGCAAAGTCGATGAAACGGCAGCGGCATTATCTTCACAAGGCTATGCCGCATTACCGCCCGTTGACAGCAACAAAATTTCGGCCATCCACGACTATTTCGAGACGCAAGACTGCTATGCCGGCCGGTATAATCCAGATCCCGATCTATATAGCCTTGAAGAGGCCCGCCAAGACAGGCCTTACATCGCGCATTATCCGTTATCCACCGTCTTAGGCTGCCCCCATCTCATGGCGATTGCCAATCACCCGGTCCTCATATCCACAGTTGCAAAATTTCTTGGCACGATCCCGACAATCCTGGACTATTCCGTCTGGTGGTCGTTCTCACACCGCGACACGCCCAAAGAGGCGCAGCTCTTTCATTACGATATCGCCGATTACCGGTTTTGTACTTTGATGATGTACCTCACGGACGTGGATGACGGGGCCGGCCCACATCTTTTGATCGAAGGCAGCCACGATTTTGATGTCTTAAAAGGCATACAGCAAAAACACGCCGACGACGATGGCGCTTTTAACCAATGGTACTTTTATCAGCAACGGAAAATGGATGAAGATGTCGAAAGGTATTTCGACAATAAACCGGTGTCGCTGACAGGCAAAGCCGGAACGAATTATCTTTTGGTTCCAAGAACGATCCACAAAGGCGTGATGCCGTCCGAAACCGACCGGCTGGTCTGCCAAGTTGTTTATTGTTGTAGCCCGCAATTGCAAACGGAACTGCGGCCCGTGAAATGGGGCAGCCCGGCAACCGAAAAATTACCGAAATGGCTGAAAGCCGAGCCTTTCCGTTACATCAACCGTTTATTCCTCGAAACCGATTAACATGGCCGCCCCCATTAATCCCGATGAACTTCTTAACGGCGCCTCGCTCAGGGTCGTTCTGCACCCCCATAAAGAGGTCCAGGCCGATTTTCCCGACATGATGGAATCGTTTGAATTGCCGCATATCACACTCATCGGTGAGCGGTTTTTCGCCAAAACCGCCAACCGGCATGGCGTTTCATTCCAGTTTAACGATTACAATGTCAAATCAACGTATTCTTACGCCTATTCAAACCATTACGATTTTGTCGTGAACTGCGGCCACGCCGAAGGCTATTCCCGTATTTGCAGCAGAAAAGCTTATGCCAATATTTCATTTGTTGCGGCTAATAATTATGAACTCATCTGGAATTCGGAAGCGGATCAATCGGTCCGGCCAGTCGAAGCCGCCCTCCTCAATGGCCGTAAAATGAAAATCGCCCTAAAAGACAACGATGACGTTTGGAATATTCACCCTGTTCACATGCCGTCGTTTTATGTTGATAAAAACTTTTTCGAAT
>CALINB010000377.1 GCA_938045325.1 uncultured Rhodospirillales bacterium
GCCATTTTATGTCCGCCGCCTTTAGTAAGTAGCCCGGCTTGGCGAGCGGCAATCACGGCAGCGCCCAAATCGATTCCCGAGACCGACCGGCCCGACGCGACACCGAATTCTTCATCCAACGCAATAACAATTGCCGGCAGGTTGTAGCGTTCCTTCAACCGGCTCGCGACAATGCCAATCACGCCGGGGTGCCAGCCCTCGCCGCACGCTATCACGAGCGGCATGTTGGATTGGTCCGTTTTCTCGACTGACGCGATGGCCGCTTCCAATACGCCCGCTTCAATTTCCTGGCGTTCTTTATTCAAACCATCGAGTTTTTCGGCCAGCATGTGGACTTCGGCCTGATCATTTGATGACAACAAACGCGCACCGAGATCGGAAGCGCCGATCCGTCCGCCGGCATTAACCCGGGGGCCGAAGATAAATCCGGCATGGAACGTTCCCGGCGATTCGTTCAGGCCGGCAACATCTCCCAGCGCGCAAAGTCCGGCATTGCCGCGCTTGGCCATGACCTTCAGGCCTTGCGATACCAGCGCGCGGTTCACGCCGGTCAACGGCACCATATCGCAAACGGTCCCAAGCGCGACGATATCGAGCCAGTCGAGCAAATTCGGCTCGGGTCGGCTTTCATACCAACCGGCTTGGCGTAAAGTCCGGTTGAGCGCCACCAGCAATAAAAATGTCACCCCGACGGCGGCGAGTTGTCCAAGGGTTCCCGTTTCATCCAACCGGTTCGGATTGATCAGCGCCGATACTGCGGGCAATTTCGCCTCGGCGACATGGTGATCGACGACGATGACATCGATGCCCGCGTCCGCAGCGGCTTTTAACGGTTCATGGGATGCGGTACCACAATCGACGGTCACGACGAGTGACACACCATCATCACGTAGTTTCAGCAGTGCATCGGTATTCGGGCCATAGCCTTCCTTTAACCGATCCGGTACATAAAGTACGATATCGCTGCCAACAGCACGAAAAAACCGGATCAGCAAAGCCGATGATGTGGCGCCATCGACATCGTAGTCACCGAACACGGCAACCCGTTCACTTTGCATGATCGCCTTCGCGAGACGTTCGGCACCGGCATCCATATCTTTGAGCGTACTTGGATCCGGTAAAAGCGTGCGCAAAGTCGGATTAAAGTATTGCTCGGCTTCATCTAAACCGATGTGACGTGCCGAGAGCACACGCCCGACAACCTCCGGTAAACCCAAACGTTGTGAAATCGCGAGTGCGATACGCTCATCAACCGGCCGTGTAAGCCACTTTTTACCGGTTAGCGATCGTTCGATACCAAGGAACAGATCGGAATTATGGTCCTCTGAATGCAGCGCGGCTTCGGGTTGAGGCATATCAATCCCCGGAATGATTCCGACGCAAATGAGGACGCTCGGCAAAGCCATGAAAGGATTCGATCACACGGAGAATGCCCGTTGAGCGGCGCATAACAATCGATTGTGTTGTCGGCACGCCATGCCTTAATCCAACACCGGAAAGAATATGGCCGTTGGTAACACCGGTCGCGGCAAATGTAATGTCACCGGATGCTAGCTCCTGGGTGTTAAATATTTTATCCAGATCACCGATGTCGGACTTCTCGACAAGCTTTCGATCTTCCTGGTCACGAAACACAAACCGGCATTGCATTTGTCCGCCCATACTCGACAGGGCGGCCGCCGCGAGAACCCCTTGCGGGGCGCTGCCGATACCCATGAGAATATCAATTTGACTGCCTGGCCAGATTGTCGCCATAGCACCACTGACATCACCGTCTGAAATTAACAAAACGCGGGCGCCGGCGGCTCGAACCTGTTTAATCAGCTCACTGTTGCGCGGACGGTCCAAGATACAGGCGATAATTTCACTTACACTGCGGCCCTTTGCTTTGGCGAGTGCCGTTAGATTTTTTTCCGGCGTTTCATCCAAGCTGACGACATCTTCGGGCAGGCCTTCGCCGACCGCGATTTTTTCCATATAAATATCGGGAGGGTGCAAAAAACCGCCCGGTTCCGTCATAGCGATAATTGACATGCCGTTCGGCGCGCCACGCGCGACGATTGACGGCCCCTCAACGGGCATCAACGCCACATCGACTTTTTGATGTTTGCCGATGCCGACTTTCGTTCCCGGTTTTAATGACATCGTTTCTTGTGACTCGTCAGTGCCGATCCGAACGGTTCCATCGATATCGAGTTCATTCAATGCATCGATCATGGCAGCCACGGCGGCTTCATCGGCTTTGCGTTCATCACCGCAACCGATCATTTTTGCTGATGCCAATGCGGCCGATTCCGTAACCCGAACCGATGAGAGTCCCAGATAACGAATAGAAGCGTGCCCTTCAGGCATGTGCGTCAACCTTTTCCGATAGTGACCCGCCAAAGATTAGGGGGTCATCGAGAGCAATTCAGAACGACTCGATCCGAATGATACAAGGTGACTCGGCTACTGCGTCAAGTGAATGAATCTGTTTAACGGCCTCGGCCATGTCCGCTTCCTTGGCTTCATGGGTCGTCAAGACAACCGGCACCGCTTCGCCGGGATCGCGGGCGCGCTGTAGCACCGCTTCCATGGAGACGTCATGATCACGCAGTATTGCGGCAATATCGGCAAAAGCGCCCGGTTTATCCACTACCGTCAGACGGACGTAATATTCGCCGACATGCTCCGTCATGGGCACGGGTGGCGCTTTTTTCAGGTCTTTGAGCGGCACCGAAAGGGTTTGTGTCCGCCGGCCGGCCGCAATATCACCGATATCGGCCACCACGGCGGATGCCGTCGGCCTTTCGCCGGCACCCCGGCCCACTTGCATGACGGTATCGACAAAATCCCCTTCGGCGACGACCGCGTTGAATACACCCTCAATCGGCGCGATAGGCGCTGATAAGGGTACCATGCACGGATGAACGCGCTGCACGAGCCCCTTCTCTGAGATTGTGGCAATGCCAAGCAACTTGATTCGATAACCTAATTCGTCGGCGTATTGAATATCCGTTGCCGAAACCGAACGAATACCCTCGATATGCACCGAATCGAAATCGATTTCACAGCCAAAGGATAAACTCGATAAGATCGCCAGCTTGTGAGCCGTATCGATGCCATCGACATCAAATGTCGGGTCGGCTTCGGCGTAGCCTTTTTCCTGTGCTTCTTTCAAAACCACTTCAAAATCGCGCCCGGTTTCGCGCATTTCCGTCAAAATATAATTACAGGTGCCATTGAGAATGCCGTAAACCTTGCTGATCGTATTCGCGGCTAAACCTTCGCGCACGGATTTGATAATCGGGATGCCCCCGGCAACAGCGGCTTCAAATGCAAGTGTCGCGCCTGATTGCTCAGCAATTTTTGTGAGCGCCATGCCATGGTGCGCAATCAAAGCCTTATTCGCCGTTACGATGCTTTTGCCCTTTTTGAGGGCCGCTTCGCAAAGTTTTTTGGCGATGCCGTCTGACCCGCCAATAGTTTCAACAATAACATCGACGTTCGGGTCCTCAACTAACGCCAATGCGTCATCGAGCCATTCAACGCCATCTAGGCAATCATTAAGACGATCATGGCGGCGCGGGTCGGCCACGGCGCACAAGTGGATCGCACGACCACAGCGGCGCGCCAACAGATCCGCATTTTCATGCAATATTCTGACTGTTCCGCCACCGACCGTTCCAAGACCGGCGACGGCGACATTTAAAGCTTCACTCATGGAATGGGATTTCCCAAAATTAAGACGTTATTCCGCGGCTGCTCTTTTCTTTTCCGTATCTTCGAGCACTTTATCGTAATTTCGCAAAAATGTCTTAATGTTCCGGATCGCCTGACGAGTCCTGTGCTTGTTTTCGACCAGCGAGATCCGCACATGGCCGTCGCCATGCTCACCGAAGCCGATCCCCGGCGAAACGGCGACTTCGGCTTCACTCAATAACAGCTTGGAAAACTCCTCCGATCCCAAATGCTGAAAGGCCGGCGGGACCGGCGCCCAGGCAAACATGGTGCCGCGCGGACTTGGTACATCCCAACCCGCCTCGTTGAGGCCTTTGATCAAAACATCGCGGCGGCTGCGATACAACGCCCGCATATCGTCGATACAATCCTGCGGTCCATTCAATGCCGCCGTCGCTGCTGCTTGGATCGGTGTGAAAGCGCCGTAATCCAAATAGGACTTCACCCGTGCCAAGGCAGCAATCAGCCGTTTGTTGCCGCTGGCAAAACCGATCCGCCAACCGGGCATCGAATAGGTTTTGCTCATGGATGTAAATTCAACAGCAATGTCCCGTGCCCCTGGAACTTGCAGGATGGATGGCGGCGGCTGAACGTCGAAGTAAAGTTCCGCATAAGCAAGATCGGAAAGAATGTAGATGCCATGATGGCGGCAGAACGAAACTACCTCGGCATAAAAATCCAAATCTGCAAACTCGGCCGTCGGGTTATTCGGGTAATTCAGCACCAGCGCCGTGGGTGGCGGCACGCTATGAGTGACCGCTTGCTCAAGCGCTTCCATGAAGGCCGGCCCCGGTGTCACGGGAATACTGCGCACGGCTGAACCGGCGATGATGAAACCAAATTGATGAATGGGATAACTCGGGTTCGGCACCAATATAACATCACCTGGTGATGAAATCGCCGAAGCGAGGTTCGCCAGCCCTTCCTTCGAGCCGAGCGTTACGATCGTTTCTGTTTCCGGATTGATATCGACATTAAACCGGCGACCGTAATAGGCGGCAATGGCGCGCCGCAGACCGGGAATACCTTTGGATGACGAATAACGATGGGTACGCGGATCTTGTACAACCTCAACAAGCTTATCGACAATATGTTGCGGGGTCGGACTGTCGGGATTGCCCATCCCTAAATCAATAATGTCTTTCCCCGCGGCGCGGGCACGCGCTTTCATCGCGTTTACTTCCGCAAACACGTAAGGCGGCAACCGTCTTATGCGATGAAATTCCTGTTCCATTCTTTTCCGCTTTTCCTGGCCTTTTTGCCCATCAATTGTGGCCGAAAAATGAGCAAATGCCAGAAGGCTCTACCGGAAACAAGTCATTTTCCCACTCAACGCGGCCCGGCATTGGCCTCCTGGTAAAAAAAGGGCGAAAATCAGCCAATTTTCTACTAGTAGTTGATGTAAATATCGGCCCGACGGTTACCAGCTTCACCGGACGGCATGACCTCGTAATAAATCGGCTGGCTATCGCCGACGGCCTGTGTCTGAACGGATTGGCCCGGCACGCCGAGGCGGCGTAACGCACGCGCCACTCTATTCGCCCGGGTTTGCGACAACTTAAGATTCACATTGCGGTGCCGTGCCGGGTTCATATCCCGGGTCCGGCTGCTGGCATGACCGACAACGACCAACGGACGGCCGCCGCTTTCGCGTTGAATCTGGGCGACATCGCTCAAAATCTGTCGATCGCGCACTGATAACCGTGAAGAACCATTCGGAAACAGAATCGTCGCAACTTTCACCATGCCCTGCCCTAATGCGGGTTGGCGAGCCATCACGGCACCGGCCGGATAACCGGGCGTTGCTCGTTGCGTCAATTGCGCCAAAGACCGGCTCGGCAAAACTTGTTGCTGCATGGGTTGCGCCATCATCGCTTGTGAACGGGAATTTCTGTCCATTTCCATGCCTTTTGAGGAAACGACAACGGTTGCGAACGGATCATACGATAATGACGGTGCCGGTTGGGTGGGCTGCACCATACGGGGTGCCGGCATCGTTGCTAATTGTTGTGACGGTTCGCGCAGCTTCGGTGCGGGCGGCAAGGCAGGAGACGGTTCCGGCGCGCGCATTTGCGGCGGTGGGCGCAACCGCACCGGCGGCAGTGATTTTTGCGCTGTGGATGGCGGATTCATTTTCGCCGGGGCCCGTGAAACGGGAGGTGCCGGGGACGCGACCGGCGGCGGCGGTGTCGAGGCGACCTGTGCCGGCGCGGGTGCAGGCTTGGCCGGTTCCGGATCCTTCGTCAGGACGTTTTTCGCTTCACCCTGCCGGGAAATCTGTTTGGCATATTTGCGGCCTTCCGTATCGGCCCGAAGTCCGCTCGGCACTTTGCTGAGGTTTGGAAACGGCTTATCGGCACCCGGAGCCGGTTTGCCGCGATCCGCTTTCAACTGGTTATCTTTTGTATCGGTTTTACGTGCGGTTTGGCCTTCCTTATCGTCACCGGTAAAGAATTCCTCGGTACTTTTATACCATTCAACCGGATTGATAGCGTCAGGAACCGACGAACACCCGCTCAAGACGGCCGTCAAACCAAAAACCAGCCCAAACGCGGCATGTTGGCCTTTGATCAACCGATTTTGTGGAATTAGCTTGGATGTCGCCATCGTTAAAAAGTCTCCCTTACCGGCACATATAACGCTGATACACGAGTCGCAGCTTCGTATCTAGTCTGGCGTAATATTATTAACACTCTGCAAACGAGCTTTCGATTTTCAACGCTCAAGCCACTTTTAGGACAATGTGTTATAATGGCCCATCAAAAGCCGGTCGATAGGTGAAATGATGGGCTTCTACCGCTTAAATCCCCACATCTCATGAGGCTGCCGATCAATAATAATCCTGCCTTAATGGTAGAATGATAATGGATGTTTTCATGAGCAATCAACCGGACTCCGACAATATCAACGCTAAAAAAATCCTGCCTGCCGACCCTATGGGTATGGGCCGGGCGGTTTTTTCAGCGACAACCAAGCTTATGTCGAACCCGGCAAAGCTCATGCAGGCACAACTCGCCTTATGGCAGGACTACCAAGACCTCTTGCGCTCGACAGCGCAACGGTTGCGGGGTGAGGACGCCTCCCCTGTCATCGAGCCCGAAAAAGGAGACCGGCGGTTTAAGCATGAAGATTGGGACGAAAGCGAAGCCTTTAATTTTATCAAACAATCTTATTTGCTGACATCACGCTGGCTGCAAAACACGGTTAAAGACATCGACGGCCTTGACGAACAAACGGCCAAAAAAGCAGATTTCTTTACCCGGCAATTCGTCAATGCCATATCGCCGACAAATTTTGTGCTGACCAACCCGGAAGTCTTACGCAAAACGTTCGAGACTAAGGGTGAAAATTTAATGAGCGGCTTGCAAAACCTGCTGTCGGATTTTGAAAACGGTGACGGCCGGCTTAATATCAAAATGACCGATCCCGATGCTTTTGAAATCGGCCGCAATATTGCGACCACACCCGGGAAAGTCGTTTACCGCAATGACCTTTTTGAACTTCTGCAGTACGAGCCCGCGACGGACAAAGTTTCCGCCACGCCATTGCTGCTGATCACACCGTGGATCAACAAATACTATGTGCTCGATATGCAGCCGAAGAACTCCTTGATCAAGTGGCTGGTCGATCAAGGTCACACCGTATTCGTGACATCATGGATCAATCCGGATGAAGAACTCGCCCATAAGTCGTTTTCCCATTACATGACAGAAGGCGCACTTGAAGCGATTGATGCGGTCATAGCCGCTACCGGCGAAAAGAAAGTCAACGTCACCGGTTATTGCATCGGCGGCACCCTGCTCGCCTCGACGCTCGCCTACATGGCTGCAAAAAAAATCAACACCGTTCGCTCGGCGACGTTTCTGACGACATTGGTTGATTTCACCGACGTCGGCGACATGCGTGTCTTTATCGATGAAAAACAAGTCGAACAGCTTGAAGAAAAAATGAACGAACGCGGTTATCTCGAAGGCCACGAAATGGCTGGCACGTTTAACATGCTGCGCGAGAACGATTTGATTTGGTCGTTTGTGATTAACAATTACCTTCTCGGCAACGAACCGCTGCCGTTCGATTTATTGTATTGGAATTCAGATTCGACACGCCTGCCTGCAGCCATGCACAGTTTTTATTTGCGTGAAATGTATATCGCTAACAAATTAATCGAACCGGGTGCCATCGAATTGGCCGGCGTGCCGATTGACCTCACGAAGATTAATGTACCGACCTACATTCTCTCCACACTCGAGGATCACATCGCACCGTGGAAATCAACATTTGCGGCGACGCAAATTTACCAAGGGCCGGTGAAGTTTGTACTGGCGGCATCGGGACATATCGCCGGTGTAGTCAACCCGCCCGCATCGCAAAAGTACAGCCATTGGACCAATAACAAAAAAGTTGCCGATCCGGAAACCTGGTTCGAGGGAGCCAAGGAGCATGCCGGGTCCTGGTGGACCGATTGGGACAAATGGCTGAAACAAAAAGCGCCAAAGCAAAACGGCAAGCCAAAACAGGTCAAGGCCCGTGTGCCCGGCAGCGGCAAACTCAAAGCACTCGAAGACGCACCGGGAACGTATGTAAAAATGAAGGCTTAAGCGCCCTTCTCACCTTTCATATAATCCTCGCCCAGCTCGACATAATGGCCCGGGATGCGTTTCATCATCGCCATTTCCTTTTCGCCGATTTCGCGGATCGGTTTGGCGGGCACGCCGGCCCACATCTCGCCCTTCTTAACCCGCTTACCCGACGTCAGCAGCGCGCACGCTGCAACCATACCGCCGGATTCCACATAGGCGCCATCCAACACTTTCGCGCCGATTCCGACGAAAGAATTGTCTTCGAGGGTGCAGGCGTGAATGCACGCCATGTGACCAACCGTAACGTCGTCGCCGATGATCGTTTCGCCGCCTTCCTGCGATGAGCAATGCACGATGGTACCGTCCTGAATGTTCGTGTTTTTACCGATGCGGATCTTGTTCACGTCGCCGCGAACCACACAGCTGAACCAGATATTGCAGTTATCGCCCAGCACCACGTCGCCCATCACGGCGGCATTGTGGGCAATGAATACATTTTTCCCAATCGTTGGCATGATTCCTTTATACGGTAAGATAAGTCCGAGCATATATTTCCTCCGCTCTTAGTTTAGCCATCTTGTAACCAATAACGCATCACCGCGCTCACCGTGCGCGGCCGTTCCAAAGGCGCCAGATGACCGCAGTCTTCAACAACGACGAGATGGGCATTCGGAATTCGATCCGCCATTTTCTCATGAACCCTCAAGGGTGTTAAGGCGTCTTCTCGCCCACATAATATCAATGTCTGACAGGCAATGTTGGCAAGATCACCACTGCTGTCCGGCCGTGTCATGATCGCATGTTGTTGGCGAAGATAGGCGTCCTTTCCAACGCTCTCGGCCATGTTGAATACCGTTTCAGTCAAATCTTCATCCTCAAGCCTGCTTTCATGGATCAACATCGGCAGCAAACGTGACGTCACCCCCTTAAAGGCGCCTTTCTTCGACAATTCGATTAAACCCCGGCGGTAAGCCGATTGCTCGGGTGTATCCGGATAAAACGAGGTATCGATCAACGCCAGCTTTGCAACTCGTTCGGGAGCCTGGCGCATTACTTCCTTCGCAACATAGCCGCCCATCGAGAGGCCGGCTAAGGCAAACAGGTCAGGTGCTTCGGCCAAAGCCTGCTCCGCCATGGCTGCCACCGTATCACCCCGCGTTAAATCGGCGACGGTAATATCGGCAATATCCCCGAGTGTCTCGACTTGATGACGCCATAAGGCCTCGTTGCACAGCAAGCCTGGCATTAAAATCAACGGTTGTTTTTCGGACATAAAAATTTTGTGACCTGAATTTAAACCTGAGCGCCATCAACGGCTTGGGGACCTTAAGCTATCCTATCAGACGGGCCAAGGGGATGGGTTGTTGACAATAGCCCGGAACTCCCTAATATCCCGGTACTTTTTCATTAACGGCACCGGACCTGTGAGTTAGTCACTGCTATTTAGACCCGGGCGATAACCATTATTTCATGACCTTTTCCGATCTAGGGCTTAACGACGAGCTGCTGCGTGCTGTCGCCGATGCTGGATACGAACAGCCCACCCCCATCCAAGAACAAGCCATCCCACAGGTCCTAATGGGCCGTGATATCTTGGGGTGCGCGCAAACGGGCACCGGGAAAACCGCCTCATTCACGCTGCCGATGATCGAAATCCTGGCGGCAGGTCGCGCCAAGGCCCGCATGCCGCGCTCGCTGATCCTCGAACCGACCCGCGAACTCGCCGCGCAAGTTGCTGAAAATTTCGATATCTACGGCAAATATCATCGCCTTAGCAAAGCGCTTTTGATCGGCGGCACATCAATGGACGATCAAATCCGCATCATCGACAGAGGCGTAGACGTGTTGATTGCAACCCCCGGGCGTTTGCTGGACCTATTCGACCGGGGCATGCTGTTGCTGACCGACGTTAAAACACTAGTTATCGATGAAGCCGATCGCATGCTGGATATGGGATTCATTCCCGATGTCGAAAAGATTGTCGGGTTTCTCTCGCCGATCCGCCAAACATTGTTCTTTTCGGCAACCATGCCGCCCGAAATTAAAAAGCTCGCTGATAAATTTTTGATCAATCCGAAAGAGATCACGGTCGCCCCGCCCTCGACACCGGCGGCGACGGTCACGCAAGGGTTGATCATGGTCAACACCAAAAACGAGCGGACACCGAGCGGCATTCAAAAGTTAAAACGCGAAGCCCTGCGCGAAATCATGAAACGCGAGAATGTCAAAAACGCCTTAATCTTCTGCAACCGAAAACGCGATGTGAGTATCGTTTGCCGGTCCTTAAACAGTCACGGTTTCGATGCCGATCAGCTGCACGGCGATATGTCACAGCATGTCCGCACCGAAACGCTCGCGCGGTTCAAAAACAACGAGATTTCATTATTGGTTTGCAGCGATGTCGCCGCGCGTGGACTCGACGTCGAGAGCATGAGCCATGTGTTTAATTTCGACGTGCCGACCCATGCGGAAGATTACATTCACCGTATTGGCCGGACAGGCCGCGCCGGACGCGAAGGCCGGGCGTTTATGATCGCCACAGAAGAAGATACGAAATACATCGACCTGATTAACAAACTGATGGGGAAACCTATTCCGAATATCGACCTCGGCCCCTTAACGAGTGCACCGAATACCCAAAGCGATGATGCCGGCGATCTCGGGAATGGTGAAAACGAACAACGCGGCGGAAAACCTAGACGGGGCCGCAAACGGCAACAGCGTTCAAAACAAAATAACGACCGCGACAACAAGTCAAACAGCCGGCGGGAAAACGATCGTGGCGACCAGAAGCCGCAACGCAAATCACCCTTAAAACAGCGCGATGACACACCGGACGAACCCGTTGTTGGTCTTGGTGAACATATGCCGGCGTTTTTACAAGAGCCGCCGAAAGCAAAAGCGGCGAAAGCTAAGCGCAAACCCTCGAAGCGTGCTCCGCGCAAGAAGAAGCAAAGCGCCGATAAAGCTTAACGACGCCCTGATTCCCAATAAAAAAATTAAATGTAATAAGCTTTGAGCGGCGGGAAACCGTTAAAGCCGACAGATGAATAAGAAACAGTATAAGCGCCGGTACTTAATATTTGGATTCGATCACCGGTTTGCAATGACTCCGGTAGCGTAAAGCCGGCATTCTCATACAGCACATCGATTCCGTCGCACGTTGGCCCGGCTATAACGACAGGGCCTTCGGGTTCGCCATCGTGTTCGGTACGGATCGGATATTTAATCGACTCGTCGAGTGTTTCTGTCATGCCCGAAAACATCCCCACATCGAGATAAACCCAACGAACCGGATCATCGTAGGATTTTTTGGATACCAGCACGACTTCCGTTTGAATCAAACCGGCTTCGGCGGCAATCATACGGCCCGGCTCGACGATGACATGCGGAATGTTATTGGCGAAGGCATCCGTCAACGCTTTGGAAATTGTATCGGCATATTCGGCAAATTCGGGAATTTCGTCACGGTATTGCGCCGGAAACCCGCCACCGAGATTGATCATCTTCAACTCAATCCCGGCATCACGTAAATCCGTAAAGACCATAGCCGCCTTCATGATCGCGACTTCCCATTGCTTAGCATCGCGTTGCTGCGAACCCACATGAAAGGAAACCCCATATGGTTCCAGTTTCAACTCACGGGATTTAATCAATAAATCTTTTGCCATGCCGATATCGCAACCGAATTTTTTCGACAGCGGCCACTCCGCCCCTTTATCGGATGCTTGCAAACGGCAATAAACTTTCGAACCCGGTGCATGCCGGGCAAGCTTTTCAAGCTCCTCTAAACTATCGAAAGCAAAAAGACGAACGCCGCATTGAAACGCGCGCTCAATTTCGCTCGCCTTTTTAATTGTGCTGCCGTAAGAAATTTTTTCAGGCGCAACACCGAGATCGATGCA
>CALINB010000378.1 GCA_938045325.1 uncultured Rhodospirillales bacterium
TGCATCACAAGCGCGCGCTGCGACCGAAGAACTGAAAGACGAATACGAAGGCAAATTGGCCGCCGTGGCGGAAAAAGCGCGCATTCGCGAACGGATCACGGAAAAAGTGGCCGGGATGGTGTCTTCGAAATCCGGCGATGAAGTTTTCTTGGAGCAGGCGGCGGCGGCGATTGCGGCCAACATGGGGGAAAAGGATTTCGATGTCGCCCGATTGGCCTCCGAGCTGGCAGTGAGCGAGCAGACCTTGCGCCGGCGCATCCATCGCGCCGCCGGGGTGACCCCTGTCGAATTTCTCCGCCAGCAGCGCTTAACCCATGCCAAGCAATTACTCGAAACCCGGGCCCATAATACGGTTGCCGAAGTCGCCAATGCCGTCGGCATCTTCAATGCGGGCCGGTTTGCGAAACTCTACCGAGAAACATTCGGGCAATCGCCGAGTGAGGTGCTTAAGCGCGGTTAAAAATTATAAATCAGAAAAATTTTCAAGGCTTGCGTCGTATTGTTGCCGCCGATGGATTGCACGGCAGCCTTGCCCGGCATGGCGACGCTAAATAGCGCGCCGATTGAGGATTTTTCCGATAAGTAAATTTCAAACGAGAGATTCACCTCATCTGAGAAATGGCGCTTGGTGGTCGCGGTGGAATTGAAAAACTTGTTATCCAAATAAAAACGATAATACATGGCATCCAAGCGCAACCATTCGCGTGGGCTGGCGCTGACATGAACCATGTGATTGCGTTGGTTCTCATTAGGTAACAAACCGTTCGATGATATCTCGCCTTGATACCAATCGCCGTAATCGCTGTAGCCGTAAAAAAGCGAGTCGAATTTTTCCTGACGTGGCGTGCCTGGATCATCGCCGCTGAATTGCGCGTAACGGTATCGGATATAAGGTTTTCACGGAATGTTTTTGAAATCATACCGCCCGGTTAAGTGCCAACCGAAAGCATTGATATCACGGCCGCGCGTTTCGCCGAACTGCTTTGCGTATTCGCCCGCGAATGTCACGTTGGGGAGGTATGGAATAGTATCGAATTTGAAACGGACATCGGCGAGCTGCATGCCGTCACGAGTCATGACGCTGTTTTCGGCATCGAAGAAATTCATATAGGCACCGCCGATCGTGCCGAATTTATTTTTAATGTATTCCACATTAAGCCCGGCAAATTGGGCGCGGTCATGATCACGGTCGGCTCGCAAATAGAAGACATCCCCGCGGATGGGCTTGGTATTAAAGCGCAGAACTGCACTTTCCTCGAACGCATTGCGCGGAATCAGCCAATAGGCCCCATCCTGGAAAGCATCGTTGTTGCCGTCCCACACCAAAAAGCCATCGCCGATTTTAAATTCCTGGGCGCCGATGGAAAAATCGATGGCGTCTTTGCCGAGTGTGGGTGTTAAATTTCCCGATCGCCAGCCGAACACGAGTTCTTCCAAATCGATGTCTTCTTCGCTGCCGCGGGTCACGCCGGCGGCATCGCCATCGCCGCGTGACAAGGCACCGACGGCTGACAAACGTGAATACACCGTGCCGTGATTTTCGGTATTCACATGACCCTTGAGAGCCGGCTTGAAATAAGCTTCGTATTGATCGACCCGGGGCGGGCGCAGTTGGCTTGAGTGAAAATCGAGCACGCCGACACCAAAATTAGCGTTTTCCGTGTGGCCGTAAAATGCGCCGATTTCGAGTCCCGCGCTGAGTTCGGCCTTCTTGGACTTGGCGATTGTCATATCCGCTAAAGCGGAGTCAGAGATCAGCACCGTCGCCAATCCGGCAAGAAAAACGCTTACAGACCGGTTCACTTATATTCCTCCCCTTAGGGAGGCAGTGTGCGTTGATAAGGCGGGTTTGTCTACCCGAACACGCGCTTGAAGACCGTATCCACGTGCTTGGTGTGGTAGCCCATGTCGAACAGCGCGGTGAGGGCTTTATCGTCGAGCAATTTTGTCACGTCGTTGTCTTGTTTTAAGAGTTCCAGGAAATTGCCTTTGCCCTCCCACACTTTCATCGCGTTGCGTTGCACGGCCTCATAAGCATCTTCCCGGCTCATGCCTGCTTGCGTGAGTTCAAGAAGTACGCGCTGCGAAAACACCAAGCCGCCGAGCTGGTCGAGATTTTTCTGCATCGCATCGGGATATACGAGAAGCTTTTCGATCACGCCGGTGAGGCGCGCCAAAGCAAAGTCCAACGTGACGGTCGCATCCGGGCCGATCATGCGCTCCACCGATGAGTGCGAAATATCGCGCTCGTGCCACAACGCCACGTTTTCCATCGCCGGGATCACGGCGGAACGGACAATGCGTGCCAGGCCGGTAAGGTTTTCCGTCAGCACGGGATTGCGTTTGTGCGGCATCGCCGATGAGCCTTTTTGCCCCGGTGCGAAGTATTCCTCGGCCTCACGCACTTCCGTGCGCTGCAGGTGCCGGATTTCGGTTGCGAGGCGTTCGATGGAAGACGCGATCACGCCGAGCACGGCGAAGTAGTTTGCGTGCCGGTCGCGCGGGATAACCTGGGTTGAAACCGGCTCCACGCTTAGGCCCATTTTTTTAGCCACATGCTCTTCCACTTTCGGGTCGATGTTGGCGAACGTGCCGACCGCACCGGAAATCGCGCATGTTGCGACGTCTTTTTGTGCCGCGAGTAAGCGTTCCTTGTTGCGCTCAAACTCGGCGTAAAAGCCCGCGAGTTTGAGTCCGAACGTCGTCGGTTCGGCATGGATGCCGTGGCTACGGCCCATGCAGGGCGTATCTTTGTGTTCGATTGCGCGTTTCTTCAGCGCGGCCAGTAGACCGTCGAGGTCTTTTAAAAGAATATCGGACGCCTGTTTGAGCTGTACCGCGAGGCAGGTATCCAATACGTCCGACGAGGTCATGCCTTGGTGCACGAAACGGGCTTCATCGCCGACGTGCTCGGCCAAATTGGTGAGAAAGGCGATAACGTCATGATGGGTCACCCGCTCGATTTCGTCGATCCGGTCGACTTCGAATTTGCCGCGCTCCCACACCGCTTTGGCCGCATCTTTCGGGACCACCCCGAGTTCGGCTTGCGCGTCGCAGGCGTGCGCCTCGATTTCGAACCAGATGCGGAATTTGTTCTCGGGTTCCCAGATTTTAACCATATCGGGGCGGGCATAACGGGGGATCATAGGCGTCTCGTGCTGTCTCTTTGTTGAAAGGGATTGTGTTCGTCGGATGAGGGCCCAATATTAACGATGTCATCGGGATTTAATAGGCATGATATATAGCGAATGAATTATCCTGATTTTGCCCGTGTTTTTGCCTGAAAGACCGGAATATGGATGCAACGGCCGCGCAGTCTTCGGAACGGACCATTCCCCTGATCGAGATCGATTCGGCCCCGCCCATTGCCTTGGTCGAGGCCGCACCCGATAGCCTTGCCGATATCATGAGGATTGCGCGCCGCCGGTATACCCCTCTCGGCATGCGCCTCGGCGATGCATTCAGCAAGGCGTGGCTCGTGCGGGCCGGCAATCCTTACTTGAAGGAAATCGCGGACATCGCCGAGCGGGTCGGAAAGCCCGGCGCGTTTCTTCTCAATCTTTCTTATGAATGGACTTGTACATCGGCTGTCAGTGCCGATCCCGAGCACGGCGGCAACCGGTTGTTGCGCA
>CALINB010000379.1 GCA_938045325.1 uncultured Rhodospirillales bacterium
AATTTCAATGTGGCGGGGCTTCGCTAGATACTTTTCCAAATAAACTTCGCCGTTACCGAATGCCGCTTGAGCCTCACTGCTGGCAAGCTGCATGGCTTCGGTAAAATCGTCCGGTGTTTGCGCGACCTTCATACCGCGACCACCGCCGCCGGCGGATGCTTTGATAAGAACCGGATATCCGATATCATCGGCGATTTTCTTGGCTTCATCGACATCATCGATTGCCCCGTCGGAGCCGGGAACACAGGGGATGCCGGCTTCGGAAACCATCTTTCGGGCGGCGACTTTATCGCCCATGACACGAATATGGTCTGCAGAAGGGCCGATAAACGTAAATCCGTGTTCCTCTACTTTTGCGGCGAATGCCGCGTTTTCGGATAAAAAGCCATAACCCGGATGGATCGCATCGACATTACTAACGGCGGCAGCCGTTAAAATCGCATGCTCGTTCAGGTAGCTGTCTTTCGCCGCGGGCGGGCCGATACAAATGGCTTCGTTGGCAAGCCGGACATGCATAGCATCGGAATCAGCAGAGGAATGAATCGCAACGGTTCGGATTCCCATTTCGCGGCAAGCGCGCTGGATGCGCAATGCGATTTCACCCCGGTTTGCGATGAGGACTTTTTCAAACATTTATTTGCCGGACCAGATTGATTTGTCTTACTCGATGATCAACAACGGTTCGCCGAATTCAACAGGCGCTTCGTTGGTCGCGAAAACTTGCGTAACGGTACCAGCCCGGGGAGCCGCGATGGGATTGAAAACTTTCATGGCTTCCACGAGGAGAACGGTTTGGCCTTCCTTTACCGTATCGCCGACTTTAACCAAGGGGGGTTCATCGGGTTTTTCAGCTAAATAAACGACACCGACCATAGGTGATTTTAAAAGCCCCGGGTGGTCGGCATATGATTCACTGCCGCCCGTGTCACCCGGAGCAGCCGTGCCGGATGCGGCCGGGGAGGCTCCCGCGGGGGCCGAACTCATCACGGCGCGGGCCCCTTTGGCCACCCGAATATGCCAGTCGGATTCACCGTATTCAATTTCCGTGAGACCGACTTCATCCAGCAAATCCGCTAGTCGGCGGACTAGGTCTTCATCAATTTCATGTTTTTTATTCGTGTCGCTCATTGCTCGCCGTTTCCTCTTTACCGGGAAGCCAAATTATTTTGAAGCCTGCAAAAGTCCGGCCATGCCCTCTAGTGATAGCTTATATCCGTTGCCGCCGAAACCACAGATAACACCCTGTGCCGCTTTTGAAATAAATGAATGATGCCGAAACTCTTCACGTTGGAAAATATTCGATAAGTGAACCTCGATGACGGGTAAATCACATGCCAATAAAGCATCCAACAACGCCACGGAGGTGTGTGTGTAGGCCCCCGCATTAATAATAATCCCAGCAAAGCCTTCTGTGCCGGCTTGTTGTATCCAATCGACAAGCTCACCTTCGGTATTGCTTTGCCTGAAATCGACATCCAAATCGAGGGATTTCGCCGTTTTTTGACAAGCTTGCTCGATATCTGCCAGCGTTTCGGCGCCGTAGATTTCGGGCTCGCGGGTTCCCAGCATATTGAGGTTGGGGCCGTTTAGGATAAGGACTTTAGATGACATATGACCAAGATATTTAGGTTAGAATCATTGGCTACAACATATAGCATGCACCTAGGTATCAGGAATACAGGCTTCTGAGGTCTGCCCTTGAATTCCTTGCCAGGCATCCCCAAACATGGTTTAGGAAGAGCATTCAATGGATAGGGCACTTTTAATATATGCGGTTAACGATTAACGGCGAACAGCGTGATTTTGGCATCCCCTTAACGGTCGATGAGATGCTTGAGCAAATCGGCATGGATCCAAGAAAGGTTGCGGTTGAGCGCAATCTCGAAGTTGTGCCGAAATCCCGTTATCAGGTGACCTCGTTAAATGACGGTGACCGGATTGAAATCGTTCATTTTATCGGCGGCGGTGCGCCGGATGATGTCGCTGTGCCGTCCGATGACGATACGTGGGAAATCGCCGGTCATACGTTTCATTCCCGATTGATCGTCGGAACGGGCAAATACAAGGATTATGAAATGAATGCGCGCGCCGTCGAAGCGAGCGGTGCTGAAATCGTTACGGTTGCTGTGCGCCGGGTTAATATCAGCGATCCCAAGGAACCTATGCTGACCGATTTCATCGATCCTAAGAAATACACGTATTTACCAAACACGGCAGGTTGTTTTACGGCCGACGATGCCTTGCGAACATTGCGCTTGGCCCGCGAAGCGGGCGGTTGGGAGCTTGTAAAATTGGAAGTTCTCGGGGATCAAAAAACGTTATATCCGCGCATGATCGAAACGCTCGAGTGCGCCGAAGCCCTTATCAAAGAAGATTTTAAAGTGATGGTCTATTGTAGCGACGACCCCATCATGGCACAGCGTCTTGAAGATTTAGGTTGTGTCGCGATCATGCCGCTGGCAGCACCCATCGGTTCAGGCTTGGGTATTCAAAATCCTATTAATATTCGCTTGATCAAAGAGCAATCGAAAGTGCCCGTATTGGTTGATGCCGGCGTCGGCACGGCATCGGATGCTACGATTGCTATGGAACTCGGGTGTGATGGCGTGCTGATGAATACCGCCATCGCCGAGGCCAAGGACCCGGTCAAGATGGCCCAGGCCATGAAATTAGCCATAGAATCCGGGCGCTTAGCCTATCGGGCAGGCCGCATGGCAAAAAAAATGTATGCCGACCCATCATCACCTCTTGCTGGGCTGATTTAAATCCAGTAAGTAGCGCTGCTTCTCATTGGGAGAGGGTGGCGATGACTCCAAAAATTGATCGTTTCCTGGCGGAAAAAAATCCGCTGACACCTTGCTTGGTATTGGACTTGGATGTTGTTCAAGCGAATTACGAACGCTTGAAGTCTGCATTGCCATTGGCAGATATTTATTATGCCGTGAAAGCCAACCCGGCACCGGAAATTATCGAAACATTGAACGGTATCGGTTCGTACTTTGATGCGGCCAGTACTTACGAAATTGATTCTTGCATCGATCTCGGTGTAGTTTTCGCGTTCTACTTACGCCTATGCTCGTTTCCCATGCATTGTTCTTACTCTCTTTGTTTGTGATTTAGACCCTCTGCCTCGTTTACTGCGTTCTAGGGATTACTCTGTG
>CALINB010000380.1 GCA_938045325.1 uncultured Rhodospirillales bacterium
GAACCATATCGCCGCGAGCATTGGTAAAATTCAAGTCACAACCGATGACGTTAATCAGCGTTACCGGGATCAACTCAACCGCCTGCGCCAATTAGGTTTGCCGATTGATACGAAACGGGCGAAGTCGTTGGGCCTCGCTGATTCAATCGTCAACGATATTATTAATGAGAGTTTGTATAATTTAGGCGCAAATAGTCTTGGCCTTGTTATGACCGACGCACAAATACGCCAGGAAATTCAGAATGACAAAACTTTTAAAAACCAAGTTGGTGTGTTTGATCGAAGTCAGTTTAATCAGATTTTACGGAACAACGGCTATACAGAAGCCAGTTATATTCGGGAATTACGTCAAAACATTATCCGAAGTCAGCTGTTAGAAAGCCTGCAAAAGGCCGTTGTGGTACCCAAAACCCTTAAAGAAAAAATTTACAATTTCCGTTCGGAACAGCGCGTAGCCACGTATTTTCGCATCAAAGACGACTCGGTAAAGAATGTTGCCGAGCCCAGCGATTCCAAACTTGAAAAATTTTATAAGCAAAACGCAAGCCGTTTCACGGCTCCCGAATACCGAGCTTTGACCGTAGCTATTCTTCATGCCGACGATCTTGCGAAAGAAATTGCCGTATCCGATGAAAAGATAAAGGAGTACTACCAATCTCACATCGATAATTATGCGAAGCCTGAAAAACGCACGGTTAAGCAAATGTTGTTTTCCGATGAAAAATCGGCGAAGGACGCATTCACGATGCTGCAAACCGGACGGAAGTTCAGCGATGTCGCCAAAGAAAAAGCCAAAATGGATAAACAAGCCCTCGAACTTGGCACAGTCACACAAAAACAATTAAGCCGCGATCTTTCGACCGAAGCGGCGGCAGCTGTCTTTAAGTTGAAAAAAGGCTTTTTTTCTCAACCCGTGAAAAGTTTACTGGGATGGCATGTAATTCTTGTTGATAGCATCGAGAAAGGCAGCAAAAAACAATTAAGCGAAGTAAAGGCGCAAATTAAGCACACCATTGCGAAAGAAAAAGCTATCGATAATCTCTTCAAACTTGGCACGAAAATCGAAGATATGATGGCCGGTGGTGCAACTTTGGAAGAAGCAGCCAATCAAACCAATCTCAAACTTCGCAAAATTACGGCCATTGATCGCCGCGGGCTTAATGCAACCGGTGCACCTGTTACAAAACTGCCCGCCGAAGGAAATTTCGTCGGTGTCGCATTTGACACACCGGAAGGCCAGGATAGCCCCCTCACTGAGTCCGGCACGGACAGTTATTTCATTGTCCGGGTTGATAAAATCACCAAACCGGCCTTGCGGCCTTTGAATACGATACGAGCCGATGCCGTGTCTGCCTGGAAAGCCAAGCAGCGCCGGGATAACGTTAAAAAGCAGGCGCAAAAGTTTCTTGATGCGTTAAAAGCCGGCACGCCGATGGGCGAGATTGCTGACAAACAAAAAGTGGCACTCAAAACGACTGAACCGTTTGACCGGACCGGCCGCGACCTTAAAGACAGGCTGCCGCCTTCTCTGATTGAGCAATTATTTGATGCCTTGCCGGGCAAGACCGTCATGGCGCGCGATCATGAGGCTTATGTCTTAGCCCAATTGAAGGACATCAAACCCATTGACACTTTGGAGAATAAAGAAGAAGCGGTGGCCTTAACCGAAAATCTTAAGCAAACCTTGGGCAACGATATTCTGATTCAGTTTGCAAACGGTTTGAGGAAGAATCATAAGGTTACGATTAATCAAAGCGCAATCGATCAACTTTATAATTAAATTATGGAAATCCTACCTGATTTCCCTTCTTTTGCGGAACGCTACGAGAAGGGAAAACCGCAAGTTGTTTGGACCACCCTGCTCTCGGATTTAGAAACGCCGGTTTCAGCGATGCTAAAACTGAGCGACAACCAGCATAATTGTTTTTTGCTGGAATCCGTCGAGGGCGGCGCGAACCGCGGCCGTTATTCTTTTATCGGCCTCACCCCCGATCTGATTTGGAAAGCCCACGGCGATAAGGCCGAACTAAACAAGGATGCCTTAACCGACCCCTCGGCTTTTAAGCCCTGCTCGGCGGGTGTAGTCGACTCGCTTCGCAGTGTTATCAACGATTCCAAAGTCGACTTACCCGAAAGCTTGCCACCGATGGCAGCCGGACTCGTCGGCTACATGTCCTATGACATGGTTCGCCTATTCGAGAAGCTCCCTGATGACAATCCGGATGTCCTTAATGTGCCGGACGGCATTTTCGTACGCCCGACGGTCGTTGCCGTGTTTGATAACATCGAAGACAAAATTAATATCATCGCCACGGTTCGCCCGGATAAAGATTGTTCGGCGCAAGAAGCATACGAGCGCGCCAAAAACCGCTTAGACGAAATCGTCGCAACACTGAATAACGCCCCTGCGGCACGGCAACACAACGCCAATGCGCCGCTACAGGAAATCGATCTCGAAAAACAATCGAATATGTCGCGCGCCGATTTCCACAAAATGGTCGAAGCCGGCAAGGAATACATCTTCGCCGGCGATATTTTTCAGGTCGTACTCTCGCAGCGTTTCGCGATCCCGTTTTCCCTGCCGCCGTTCGATCTCTACCGTGCCCTGCGCAGACTTAATCCCTCGCCGTTCTTGTTTTTTCTCGACTTCGACGATTTTTCCATCATCGGATCGAGCCCGGAAATTCTCGTGCGCGTGCGCGACGGTAAAGTCACGATCAGGCCGATTGCCGGCACCCGCCCGCGCGGCAAGGACAAATCGGAAGACGAAAACTACGCCGAAGACCTGCTGAACGATCCGAAAGAACTCGCCGAGCATTTGATGCTGCTGGATTTGGGGCGCAACGATGTCGGCCGGGTCGCCAAGGTCGGCTCGGTTCACGTCACAGATCAAAACATCATCGAGTACTACTCGCACGTAATGCACATCGTTTCCAACGTCGAAGGAGATATGGACCCAAAATTCGATGCGATGGACGCCCTGATGGCGGGCTTTCCCGCGGGCACCGTGTCTGGAGCGCCCAAAGTGCGGGCGATGGAAATCATCGATGAGATGGAGCCCGAACGGCGCGGGATTTACGGCGGCGCGATGGGCTATCTCGCGTGGAACGGCAATATGGATATGGCG
>CALINB010000381.1 GCA_938045325.1 uncultured Rhodospirillales bacterium
GTTTTCCAGCTCGGGAAAGATCGCAACTAAATTTTGTTTCAGCCGTTCACGGGCTGTCTGGGCATCGCCACTGTAACGGCGGCCGCCGAACAGAATTTGCGTGCCGTCGGGAGAGGGCCTGTAGTAGTGACCCATCTCACGGGTTTCGCTTAGCATTTGGCGCTTCGGCATCAAGGTGTTCATGAGGTTAGGGCTGAGCGGTTCTGTCGCGATAATTTCCGAAATTACCGGCACGAGCCGCCGCCTCAGCCACGGTAGTCCTTTGTCCGTATACCCGTTGGTCGCGACGATCACGTGATTTGCCTCAACGGGGCCATTTGGTGTTGTGGCATGAAACGTATTGCCGTTTCTCTTGATACCGTTCACACCGGTGTTGCTATAAATGACCGCGCCGGATTGTTCCGCGATGCGGCGTAATTCGCGATGCAGCTTTGCCGGATGAACGCCGCCGATGTCGGGGCGCACGATGCCGCCGTGATAAAGTTGCGTGCCGATTTCGGATGGCTGGTCGGCCCGTTCGATAATCGTGCCTTCGATACCGGTTTCCTTGTGCAAAAGATCAGCTTCCCGTTTGATGCCATCCAAGGCTTGTGGGCTCATGGCGCCGGTAAAGCGGCCGGTTAATTGAAAATCGCAATCCAAATTCTCGGATTTGATAAAGTTATAGAGATCGGCTCGCGCCACGATGCCTTCTTGGTAGATCGCTTTGGCGGTGTCCGGTCCGTGTATTTCTTTGAGTTTCGAATAAGAGTGCCGGATATTGCCACTGGTGATGCCGCCGTTGCGGCTTGAAGCGCCGTCCCCGGGACGGTCACGTTCGAGAATGATGACTTGGCGTCCGGCACGCGCGAGCGGAATAGCGGCACCAAGACCAGCGTAACCACCGCCGACAACGATGACATCGGCCTTAGCCGGTAACGGGCCGGTTTGTGCAGGCGTTGGTTCAGCCGCCTCCCACCAGTAAGGTTTATCAGCCGTTTTCGTCATAACAAGACAAGATCATTTTTATTGTTTAAATTCAACAGCGTTCAATTTTCAGACACCTTGCGGCGGACAGGGGGCAAAAAGGAAACATCATGATTAATGCATTAATCGTCGGTCTCGGGGGCTGGGGTCAAAAACTGGTCAATTCGGTTGAGGGGAAAAGCGATAAAATTAAATTCACTTACGGCCTCACACGGTCATCGTCGGATGAAGCCAAGGCCTTTGCCAAAGAAAAGGGCTTCGAGTTGCTGACATGCTCTTATGAAGAAGCGGTTGCGCGCGATGAAATCGATGCGGTGGTGTTAGCAACCCCGCATAGTGCCCACGCCGATCAAATCGTCGTGGCCGCCGCGGCCGGTAAGTCGATCGCATGTGATAAACCGTTTACTCTGAATAAAGCGGATGCGGATCGTGCAATTCAAGCGGCGCAAGACGCCGATGTTCCCTTAGTGGTGTTGCATAACCGGCGCTTTCAACCGGCGTATCAAGAACTTCAACGGATGGTGAAGGAAGGCGAACTCGGCGACATTTGCCACATCGAAGCGAATTTTTCCACCGACTCAGGAATCAAACGACGGATCGATCCGCGTAAATGGCGGGACGATCCAAATGAATCACCGCTTGGGTCCATGACCAACCGGGGTGTGCATGCGATGGATGCGATGATCGGTTGTTGCGGTCCCGTCGATAAAGTGTTTACGGCGGCTTATAATCTTACGGATCACATCCGTGGCATCGATACGGCACAATGTATGTTGTGGTTTAAAAGCGGCATTACCGGCCATCTCGGCACATTTAACATCACAGCATCCTATTGGCGCCTGAAAGCCTATGGCACCAAAGCAACCGCGGAAATGCGCACCGAGTTGGAGCTTGCCGTTCAAAAAGTCGGGGGGAAAATCGAGGTCAAGAAATTCGATAAAGTCGATATCGAACGGGCCGAATTGGAGGCTTTTGCCGATATGCTTTCGGGCGGCAAGCCGTATCCGATGACCTATGAGGAAATGGCCGCGGTGCCGGCGTTTCTCGAAACCGCGGTCAAATCGCATGAAACGGGGCAGCCAGAGCAGACGCCATAACTGCAAGAAGAAAAAGAGCTCGTAACCAACATTGGTTATGACATAAAAAAACGCGCCGTCGGCACTGACCGGCGGCGCGTTTTTTGTGTCGTGATTATTCGGTTACGACAGGTGCTTCTTGAGGAAAGCGAGGGATTTGTTCCAGGCGTCTTCGCTTTGTTCTTCAGCAAAACGGTCCGCGTTGGTGAAATCCTGAAAGCCGTGGCCGGCACCGTCATAGTGGTGGCACTCGTAATCGATGCCCGCTTTTTTCATGGCATCTTCGTAGTCCTTAGCGTCTTCGGGGGAAGGGCCTTGATCGTTTTTACCGAAGATGCAGCACATCGCGGATTTAATATTACCGGTGAGGTCGATCGGCGCCGTTTTCGTCTCCGGGCCCAACGGAATTTTTACGCGGCCGCCATAAAAGATGACGCCGGCTTTGTAGTCCGGGTTGTGGCAAAGATCGAGCCAAGTTACCCGGCCGCCCCAGCAGTGTCCAACCGTGCCAATCCGGCTCGAGTCGACATTCGGCTGGCTTGCCAAATGGTCGTAAGTGGCTTTCATATCGAGCACCGTCCAGTCGTCACGAAACTCATCACGTTTGACCGACATTTCTTCTTCTTTTGGCCACCAGTGAAAGATGAACGGGCAGGCGACGGCGTAACCGTTTTCCGCATAGCGTTCGCAGACTTTCAAAGTAAACGGGTCGGTTTCGATGCCGGCATGGGCTACCGGAATGTGCTGCGCGATAGTAAGGCCGGGAAATGGGCCATCGCCGTCCGGCGCGTACATAAAGATTTCCATCGGGCTGCCGTTGACGTCAACGGTATCGATACGGTGTTGCATATTTTCCTCCCAACCTTCGGTAAAAGGGCCCACTATTCAGTGGTGTTGCTTGTTCACAGTTATGCCTTTTCAGTTCCAGCTTTGCAAGATAGCCCTCTAAGATATTTGTGCGCTGCTGTGAATTCCCATAGTCTTGTGCCCAAAGTCCTTGCGAATGTTTAATTTTGATGAATAGGCCAGGGGTAGTCAGCCATGAAGCTATTGCATTTCAACGATTTTGAGCTGGGTGTTCTGAAAGGCGATCAAGTCGTCAATATTTCATCGGTCGTTGCGGATATACCGCATTTTACGGCCCAGGACCGTATTGCCGGACTGATTGAGCATTTCGAAGATTATCGAGGAAAGATCGAAGCGTATACAGCGGCTAACGATGGCGAGCTGGTTTCATCCGTGCGCGTCCGCTCCCCGATCCCCAAACCCGTTAACATCGATTGCATGGCGGTTAATTATATGGAAGACGGCACCCGCGATGCGCCGGCGCCGATTAACGCATTCTTCAAGTCTTCCAATTGCGTCATCGGTGACGGCGACACCATGATCTTGGATGACATTCCGGCAAAAGTATTTGAAGGCGAAGCCGAGCTCGCCGTTGTTATCGGTAAACATGCAGATCATGTGAGTGAGGCCGATGCTATGGATTATGTATTCGGCTATATGGGTTTCATCGACGGCTCCGCGCGCGACCTGCCCCCCGCCGGCAACGCGTTCTATCAAATGAAAGCGCGCAAAACGTTTGCGCCGATGGGGCCCTATCTCGTCACCAAAGACGAAATCGCCGATCCGCATAAATTACAGGTTCAATTATGGAATAACGGTACGCTGTACCAGAACTTCAATACCGACGACATGGCTCACAACATACCGAAATGCATTAGCTGGGTGTCTGCCGTACATCCCTTGGAGCCCGGCGATGTGCTTGCTACAGGGACCAACCACCGGGGGCTGAATCCGTTTATGGACGGCGATAAGATCGAGCTCGAAATTGAACACCTTGGGCGTCTCGCTGTTCATGTGAAAGACGATTTAAAACGGACTTGGGCAAGGATCACCCGTCTTGAGCATGCCGAAAGTGGTGGGGAAGGGCGCCACACGCCCCAATTGACGGGAAAATATGCACCATAACATTGAGAAATCTGATTAAACCGGATTGCCACGGCCCCGCTTAATCTTATAATCATCAAGCCGTCGCTTTACCTTCCGAAATGGCGGATTTATTCTAAAAATTGCGAATGACGCATTATATATAATGTGTATTCAGGAGTGCTGACGACTGTGACAAATCTACGTTATGAATGCCCGGAATCGGTCGATGCGGCCGTCTCGCTTTTATCCGCTGAGGGGGCTACGGCAAAAGTCTTTGCTGGCGGCACCGATCTATTGGTGCAGATGAAAGACGATCTGATTGAGCCGACGCTTCTGATCGATCTCAAAAAAATTGCCGAAACCCGAACGGTTTCCTTTGAGTCCGACCATGTCCGGGTTGGGGCCGCTGTGACCGGTGCCGAATTGGGCGAGAACGAAAAGCTCAAAGCGATGTGGCCCGGCGTTGTCGAAGCGGCGCAATTGATTGGCTCCGATCAAATTCAAGGTCGCGCGACCATGGGCGGGAACCTGTGCAACGCGTCGCCTGCTGCCGATACCGTACCGGCGTTAATCGCGGCGAATGCCAAAGCCGTCATAGCCGGCCCGAAAGGAACACGCGATGTGCCTGTCGGTGATATCCCGACCGCACCGGGTCAAACGTCTCTCGGTGAAGGTGAATTCGTAACGGCAATCATTTTGCCTAACCCGCCGGCGCGATCAAATGATGCTTATTTGCGGTTCATCCCGCGTACGGAAATGGATATTGCCGTCGTCGGTGCAGGTGTTGCTCTGACCTTGAACGATGACGGGACCTGCGCCGATGCGCGCTTAGCATTGGGTGCTGTCGCGCCGACAGCCGGTTTGGTCGAGGCGGCAACAGATATCCTGAAAGGTAAAAAACTTGAGGATGCGGTTCTCGATGCCTTGGCAAAAGCCGCTCAGGATGCCTGTTCACCGATTGATGATAAACGGGGAACGGTGGAATTTCGAATCAAGGTTGCCGGTGTGCTCGCCCGTCGGGCTGCAACTATCGCTTGGCAACGCGCGGAGAAACAATAATGGCAAGACATCACATCACCGCAACGATTAATGGCGATGAAACCGAGTTCTCCTGTCACACACATCAAACGCTGTTGGATGTGTTGCGGACGGAATTGAATTTAACGGGCACCAAAAACGGCTGTGACACGGGCGACTGTGGCGCTTGTACGGTTATTGTGAACGGCTGTGCGGTCAACGCCTGCTTGGTATTGGGTGCTGAACTCGAAGGGGCCACGGTTGAAACCATCGAAGGCATGTCGGACGGTAAAAAACTGCATCCGTTGCAGCAAAAGTTCCTCGATCATGCCGCCTTACAATGCGGTGTCTGTACCCCGGGGTTTCTCAACATGGCGAAAGCGTTACTGGAAAAGAATCCTGACCCGACGGAAACGGAAGTGCGATACGGATTGGCCGGCAATCTCTGCCGGTGCACCGGTTACGATAAAATCGTTCGGGCCGTACTCGATGCAGCTAAGGAAATGAGGGCAAACGGATCATGAACGAAGACAGCAAAAAAAGACTCGGCACGAACTATCAATGGATCGGTAAATCGACGCCACGCTATGACGGCATGGATAAAGTCACCGGCCGGGCCCGTTACGGCGACGATATGGTGCTGCCGAACATGCTGCATGCAAAAATTTTACGCAGCCCGCATGCCCATGCCAAAATTCTTAAAATCGATACCAGCAAGGCGATGGCCCTAAAGGGTGTGAAGGCGGTTGTGACCGGTGCGGATATTCCCGATCATCCGCCGGCCAAGCCGCCGTATCCGCCGATTGTCGTCGATTATCATGATATTTCCCGCAATGTCTTGGCGAAGGAAAAGGTGCTCTACCACGGCCACGCCGTCGCCGCCGTCGCGGCCACCTCGGAAGCCATAGCCAAAGAGGCCTTGAAGCTGATCGAGGTCGACTACGACGTATTAAAGCCTGTTCTCGATCCGATCGAGGCGGCGCAGCCGGACGCACCGCTGCTGCATGATGATCAGTTTACGTATATCGGCGGTGAAGAGGTTTCAAAAAAACCATCTAATTTGTTCCGCTCTGTTGTCAAAGAAAAAGGCGATCTGGAGAAAGGTTTTGCCGAGGCCGACGTTATTCTCGAACGGGAATTTTCATCGCAACCGGTGCATCAAGGTTATATTGAGCCGCAAGCGACGATTGTCATGGCAAATGAAGACGATGGCGTCGAGATGTGGACCACGACCCAAGGCCACTTCGTGATCCGGAACTATTGCGCGAAACTTTTGAATATGGATATTTCCAAAATCAAGGTGACGGCGTCGGAAATCGGCGGCGGCTTCGGCGGTAAAAACAATGTTTACGGCGAACCGGTGGCGATCCGTTTATCGCAAATGACCGGCCGCCCGGTGCGCATTACCCTGACCCGCAAGGAATTATTTTTAGGTACAGGGCCGACCGTTGGCTCGCGCTCGCGCGTCAAAATCGGCGCCAAAAAAGACGGCACGATCACGGCCGCCGAAGGTGAAATTTGGTATCAGGCGGGTGCCTTTAAGGGTTCACCCGTCGGGCGTGCATTGAATACATTTTTCTCGCCCTATAACATTGAACACGTCAAAACGGTGGCGCACGATGTCTGTGTCAACCGGCCTAAGGTTGCAGCTTATCGCGCGCCGGGCGCGCCGATGGCGTGTTTTGCGGCGGAAGGCGTCATCAATGATCTCGCGAAAGAACTGGGCATGGACCCGATCGATCTGCGCCTGAAGAACGCAGCACCCGAAGGCTATGAAACCGTCGCTGGCCCGAAGCACGGACCGAACGGCCTGATCGAAGTATTGGAGCAGGTTAAAAACTCCGATCATTACAAATCCAAGCTTAAGGAAAACCAAGGCCGGGGATTTGCGCTCGGCTAT
This sequence comes from uncultured Rhodospirillales bacterium, assembly GCA_938045325.1. Lineage (GTDB taxonomy): Bacteria > Pseudomonadota > Alphaproteobacteria > Rhodospirillales > CALINB01 > CALINB01. The sequence goes on from CALINB010000381.1 coordinate 6,892, forward strand.
TGGCTGCATGGCGGTGGATTGAGCAGTGTCGCGGCACACCTTCTCGCCGATGGCACCGTTTCGGTTGCGACGGGTAATCCCGACATCGGCGGTTCGCGCTCGTCCATGCGCGTCATGGCCGCCGAAGAGCTGGGCATCGATGTCGAGCAAATCATCCCCTCGGTCGGTGATACCGCCACACTTGGTTACAGCCACCTAACGGCAGGCAGCCGCACCACGTTTGCGACCGGTTGGGCCGTTGTGAATGCCGTGCGCGAAATTATCGAGAAAATGCGCGGCCTGGCGGCCAAAATTTGGGAGATTGATGTTGACGATGTGACCTGGGAAGCCGGGCACGCGGTTGCGACAAAGTCGGGAAAGGTCGAACGACTGAGCATCAAACAATTGGCGGCAAAAGCCATGCCGATGGTCGGGCCCATTGCGGGGCATTCGGAAATCAACGCTGGTGGCGCTGGCCCCGCGTTCTGTGCCGAATTGGTCGATGTCGAAGTTGACCCGGAGACAGGTTTCACATCACCCAAACGCTTTACGGTCGCGCTTGATGCGGGCCGGGCCATTTCGCCCGATTACGTCGAAGGGCAAATGCAGGGAGGCGCGGTGCAGGGCATCGGCTGGGCCTTGAACGAAGAATATTTCTACGATGATGAGGCTAAGTTGCAAAACCCGAGCTTTCTCGATTACCGCATGCCGGTGGCGTCCGATGTGCCGATGATCGATACCATCATCGTCGAAGTGCCGAATCCGAACCACCCCTACGGTGTTCGTGGCGTCGGTGAGCCACCGTTGGTGCCGGCACCCGCGGCCGTTGCGAATGCGGTTGAGAACGCGATCGGTCTTTCTATGAGTGATCTGCCGTTATCGCCGCCGAAGATTTTAAAGGCGATAGAAGCCACGAAATAACGCCCGCGTTTATTTCTGCTTAAAACGGTTTCGAACCTTGTACGGTGCAGCGCTGCATAAGGCGGCGCAGGGGCGGTTCGTAATCGAACGTCGCTTTGTGTTGTACCGTGCAATTATCCCACATCAATAAATCGCCGACGCGCCATTCGTGTTGATAACGGAATTCGGGTTTGATCACATGCGCGAAAAGCTCGTTCAATAACGCTTCGCTTTCCGCTTCCGGCAAGCCCTCGATCCGGCTTGTATATCCTTCGCAAACATACAGGCATTTTCTATTGGTGTGCGGATGGGTGCGCACGATCGGGTGGGTAACATCCGGCGTCAGTTGATCCAGTTCCGCCGGGTTCAACGCCGGGCGGCGGCCGAATTCGTGCGCTTTTTTATTCCACATGTAACGGAAACTGTTTAGGGCCATGAGCTTTTCAAGCCGGGTTTTCATTTCATCCGATAACGCTTCATAAGCGGCCGCGGTGTTGGTGAACTGTGTGGCGCCATAAACAATGCCGTTTTTTTCCGGCACTTCCAATGCATGCAGCAGGGTCGCCTTGCTCGGGATTTCTTCGTAACAAAGATCGGAATGCCAATAAATGCCGGCATCGCTCGACCCCATGTTCTTACCGTTCTTTTTAATATTGGAGATAAAATTGACGTTGGGGGTATCAGGCTGCACGCGGTTATCGGCGTCTTTGTTCTGTACCTTTCGCCGCCCGCTCGGCTGGAGAGGGCCAAAGCGTTGACCGAATGCGGCCAATTGGCCGGTATCGAGGGATTGATCGCGGATAACGATCACGGCGTACCTATATAATGTGTCTTCGATTTTTGCGATGGCCGTATCGTCCAGGGTATTACGAAGATTGAGGCCGAGGATTTCGGCGCCCATCTCATCGCCCACAACATCGCCCAATGGCCGTATGTCCAAAAGCGTCGAAGCGTTCATGGTTAAAACGGCCGGTCGCCGCGCACCAGGACGCGGTGCAAGTGGCGGTGCTCGGCAGGGTCGTAGTCGAACCCGGCTTTGTGCATCGCTGTGCGGTTATCGATGAATAACAGGTCGCCGGCTTTCCATTCATGAACATAAATGAATTCCGGTTTCAGTGCGGTGTCCAGTAAATCCGCTAGAAAATCTTGCGACTCAAATGGGTCCATGTCTGCAACGGTTTCGACCTTGCCTTTATGAAAGTAAATAGCCTTGGTGCCGCGTTCCGGATGGGTGCGCACCAAAGGCTGGACCATCGGCGGTTTGGTTGAGGTCTGCTGCTCTCGAGCGATATCCGGATTGGCAGAGTCATATCGTGTGCTGCTCATGAGCGTGTTTGTCGTTTTCATCGGCGTGATGCGGGCCTTGATATCTTCGGGCAGCGCTTCGAAGGCGGCGTTCATGTTGCATACCGACGTACCGCCGCCTTTTGACGGCACGTCGACGCCGTAAAGCGTCGTGAATTTCGGCGGGAATTCCTGATTGGTGTGATCCGTATGCCAATTCGCGTTCTTAGCGATTTTGGCTTGCTTGCCTGTGCTGTCTTTATGCCGGTTGGAGAGCACGCTAACCAAGGGCAGGCCCTCGACGACATAGCGCTGATTTTGATCCGGCATCAATTCGCCGAATTGGCTGACGGCTTTAAGAAGTTCCGCCGGCGTGAGCTGTTGGCCGCGAAACACCAAGGCGACGTTGTCGACAATAGCGTCGTTCAGCACTTGAAGGGTCTTTGGGTCGAGGGGGTCACGTAAATCGATGCCGGTAACTTCCGTGCCAACATGTTCGGTCAATTTAGTTATTTTGAAATTTTGGATATCTGCTAGCGCGGTCATGGCACCCTCAAGTTGGTAGACGTTATATAGTGATAAATAAGCCCGCCTCTTGGCAAGCGTTTTAACGGCATGGGAAGCCGCCGAGTCCCGGAAAACCCGGTTAAAAAAGAAGCAATTTGCCTTGATCGGGGTCAAGTCAGGCCCCCCCCCCATATTTTGGCTATGGTGCGCCATGAGGTTGCAATCGATTCTTGCCGCAAGGGGAAAAGGCGGAAATCAATGACGAATTATTTGACGTTGGCCGTACTCGTCCTGGGTGCGGTTTTGGGACTGGTCATCGCTTCACGCGCTGTTGACGCCAGTTTCTATTATTATGGTCTGTTATTTTTCGTGAGTTTTTCCGTTGCGGCATATTATGTCGCTAAAGATTTGGCGGTCCCCACGAAGGAGCCCACTGGTTATAACGATGGCGTTGTCCGGGCGGGTGTGATCGCGACCGTCTTTTGGGGGGTTGTCGGGTTTCTCGTCGGCCTTGTTATTGCCCTCCAGCTGGCCTTTCCGGTCCTGAATTTCGATTTGCCTTGGTTTAATTTCGGCCGCTTGCGCCCGTTACATACTTCGGCAGTGATTTTCGCTTTTGGCGGCAACGCCCTCATCGCGACTTCTTTTTATGCCGTGCAACGCACCTGCCGGGCGCGGCTTGCCGGGCGTTGGTCGCCGTGGTTCGTCTTTTGGGGCTATCAGTTGTTTATTGTGTTGGCAGCGACCGGTTATGTGTTCGGCATTACGCAATCCAAGGAATATGCCGAGCCTGAATGGTTCGTCGATTTGTGGCTTGCGATCGTGTGGGTCGTTTATTTATTGGTGTTTCTCGGCACCCTGAAACGGCGCCAAGAACCACATATCTATGTTGCAAATTGGTTCTATCTTTCCTTTATCGTCACAGTCGCGATGCTGCATATCGTCAACAACTTGGCGGTGCCCGTCTCTTTCTTCGGTGCAAAGAGCTATGTGCTGTTTGCCGGCGTGCAGGATGCCCTGACGCAATGGTGGTATGCCCATAACGCGGTTGGCTTTTTCCTGACCACCGGCTTCCTCGGTATCATGTATTACTATATGCCCAAGCAGGCCGAACGGCCGGTGTATTCCTACCGGCTGTCGATCATTCACTTCTGGTCGCTGATCTTTCTTTATATATGGGCTGGACCCCATCATCTCCATTACACGGCGTTGCCCGACTGGGCGCAGACGCTGGGTATGACGTTCTCGATCATGCTGTGGATGCCTTCATGGGGCGGCATGATCAACGGCCTGATGACCCTGAGTGGTGCCTGGGACAAGATCCGGACCGATCCGATCATTCGCATGATGGTACTATCGCTCGCCTTTTACGGCATGAGTACGTTCGAAGGCCCATTGATGTCGATCAAAGCCGTCAATTCGTTGAGCCATTATACGGATTGGACCATCGGCCACGTTCATTCCGGTGCCTTGGGATGGGTCGGCTTCATCAGTTTCGGTGCGATGACCTTGACGGCGCCGCCGTGCGCATCCTCAATGACGACGACGAGCTTGAG
>CALINB010000382.1 GCA_938045325.1 uncultured Rhodospirillales bacterium
AACCCTCTATATGTCCGGCGGGCAAATGGGTTGTCCCATCGTGTTTCGCGGTCCGAACGGTGCCGCTGCGCGTGTGGGCGCTCAGCACTCGCAGGACTATTCAAGTTGGTATGCTTCTGTGCCCGGCCTCAAGGTCGTCGCACCGTTTTCGGCGGCCGATGCGAAAGGGTTGTTAAAATCAGCCATTCGCGATCCCAATCCGGTGATCGTACTTGAAAATGAAATTCTTTACGGATTAAGTACGGACGTGCCGGATAATCCGGATTTCACCTTACCGATCGGCAAAGCCAAAATCGAGCGGACCGGCAGTGATGTGACGATTGTCGGTGTTTCCATCACGGTGGGGCGTGCGATGAAAGCCGCCGAGCAACTCGCCGAAGAAGGGATTGAGGCTGAAGTCATTAATCTACGGTCGTTGCGCCCCCTTGATACGGAAACCCTGGTTACATCGATCCAGAAGACCAATCGTCTTGTTTGTGTCGAGGAAGGCTGGCCGTTTGCCGGTATCGGCTCGGAAATATCCGCGCAGATGATGGAGCATGCCTTCGATCATTTAGATGCACCGGTTACACGTGTCACGGGCGAAGATGTTCCGATGCCTTATGCAGCAAATCTTGAAAAACTAGCCTTGCCGCAAGAAAAAGACATCATCGAAGCGGCTAAAGCCGTTTGTTACCGCTAGGTGGAATAAAAAAAATGCCAGTCCAAGTGCTCATGCCCGCCTTGTCACCGACGATGACGGAAGGTACCCTCGCCAAATGGCACAAAAAAGTCGGCGATGACGTGCAAAGCGGCGACGTGATTGCCGAAATTGAAACCGATAAGGCGACCATGGAAGTGGAAGCGGTCGAAGAGGGAAAACTTGGCAAAATTCTCGTCGAGGAAGGCACCGAAGGGGTCGCGGTTAATACTTTAATCGCCTTAATCCTCGAAGAAGATGAGGATGAATCCGCACTCGAAGGGGTTGATGCATCACCGAAGTCCGAAGCGAAGCCTTCAAAGTCGGCGGAGCAGCCTTCAGAACCGTCTCCGCAACCAAAACAACAAGCCGCACTGCAGCAGGCTTCTGGTTCAAATGATGGCAATCGCATCAAAGCAAGCCCATTAGCTAAACGCATGGCTGAACAGGCCGGGCTCGATTTAGGCCAAATCAGCGGTTCTGGTCCGAACGGACGGATCGTCAAAAGCGATATCGAAGCCGCTCTCAGCGGCGGTCAACCAAAAGCCGCCGCACAGGCCGCACCGCAAGCGGCGGCGCCGGCAAGTCAGCCGGCAGCTAGAGCGCCATCAGCTACAGTCCCTGCCGTCATGGGTGAAGGCTCCTTTACCGACGAGCCGGTATCTTCCATGCGCAAGGTCATTGCTGAACGTTTGACGGAATCCAAACAAACCATCCCGCATTTTTACTTAACCGTTGAGTGCGAAATCGACGCCCTTTTGGCGATGCGCAAGGATTTGAATGATCGTGCACCAAAAGGGGACGGTGCATATAAACTTTCAGTCAACGACTTTGTCGTTCGCGCGACGGCCTTGGCCATGCGCAAGGTCCCAACCGTCAACGCCAGTTGGCAGGGCGACTTCATCCGAAAATTTCATCGGGTCGACATCTCGGTTGCGGTTGCAACAAAATCCGGTCTCATTACGCCGGTTGTGAAAGATGCCGATAATAAGGGCCTTGCCGAGATATCCGCGGAAGTAAAAGATCTCGCTGCGCGCGCGCAAGAAGGCAAATTGCTGCCGGAAGAATATCAAGGTGGGGGCTTCACGATTTCAAATATGGGGATGTATGACGTCAAGGAATTCGCCGCGATCATTAATCCGCCGCAATCGGCAATCATGGCCGTTTCGACTGGCGCACAGCAGCCCGTTGTTAAAGACGGCGCTCTCGCGATTGCAACGGTCATGAATTGTACGTTGTCAGCGGACCACCGTGTTGTCGACGGCGCGGTCGGAGCAGAATTCATGGCGGCCTTTAAAAAGCTGATTGAAGAGCCGCTCACGATGCTGCTTTAGCTTAAAAATGGCCTTCATGCTTTTGACTCGCTCAGTTTGAATTCTCACCCTGAGCCCCGTCGGAGGGCAGGCTCGAGTAAAAATACGGAGAGTTATTTGTCTGAATCTTCTTTCGACCTTATCGTCATCGGGGCGGGACCCGGCGGTTATGTCACAGCGATACGGGCGTCACAGCTTGGTATGAAGACAGCCGTCATCGAGCGAGAGCACCTTGGCGGAATCTGTTTGAACTGGGGCTGTATTCCAACCAAAGCTTTGCTGCGTACCTCGGAAATCTACCACAACATCCAGCGCGCCGATGATTTTGGCATTAAAGTCAAAGACTTCTCGTTTGATATTAAGAAAGTCATTGAACGTTCCAGAGGTGTTGCCAAGCAACTATCCGACGGTGTTGCGTACCTTTTGAAGAAGAACAAAGTCACCGTGATCGATGGCGCCGGTAAACTCGCGAGCAAGGGGAAAGTGACCGTTGAGAAGGATGGCAAGAAAGTTGGTGATTTCGAAGCCAAACATATTATTCTCGCCACGGGGGCCCGGGCGCGCGCTTTGCCCGGTTTGGAGCCGGACGGCAAATTGATTTGGACCTACAAGGAAGCCATGGTCCCCGATATGTTTCCGAAATCATTGCTTGTCATTGGCTCGGGCGCGATCGGGATCGAATTTGCGAGTTTTTACCGCACCTTGGGTGCCGATGTGACCGTCGTCGAGGTCATGGACCGTGTTTTGCCGGTCGAAGATGAGGAAATTTCAGGCCTGGCGCATAAAGCGTTTGAGAAGCAGGGCATGACGATCCTGACCAAAACCGAAGTCAAAGCGCTCAAGAAGGGCAAAAACAATGTCACGGCCACGATTGCCGCGAATGGCAAAAGCGAGGAGAAAACCTTTGATCGTGTGATCCTCGCCGTCGGGATTGTCGGTAATGTCGAGGATATCGGTCTTGAAAACACAAAAATTAAAGTCGAGAAGACACACGTGGTCACAGATGAGTGGTCGCAAACGAATGAGCCCGGTGTATATGCCATCGGCGATTTGACCGGCCCGCCGTGGCTCGCGCATAAGGCCAGTCATGAAGGCGTCATTTGCGTCGAGAAAATTGCCGGTGTGAAAGACGTGCATCCGCTTAAAACCGGACGCATTCCGGGCTGCACGTATTGTCTGCCTCAAGTTGCCAGTGTCGGTCTCACGGAAGCCAAAGCCAAGGAATTGGGCCGGAAAATCCGAGTCGGCCGGTTCCCGTTTATGGGCAACGGCAAAGCCATCGCACTCGGAGAGCCGGAAGGTCTGATCAAAACCGTGTTCGATGCCGAGACAGGCGAGCTTTTGGGCGCGCACATGATCGGCGCGGAAGTGACCGAATTGATCCAGGGTTACGCGGTCGCCATGACGCTCGAAACCACGGAGGCCGAGTTGATGCACACGGTTTATCCGCACCCGACGCTATCCGAAATGATGCATGAAGCAGTGCTCGATGCTTACGACCGCACCATTCATTTCTAAATGCGGGCAAATATTTAACAAATCGCGATATAGTGATCTTTATGGGTAAAGTCGAAACACTCCGCCATCCCGAGAAGGCTAACAAGCCTGAGAATCCATCGCCACGTAAACCGCCATGGATCCGGGTCAAAGCGCCGACGTCCAAGGGTTACGCTGCAACCAAAAAACTCATTCACGAACACAATCTGCACACCGTGTGCGAAGAAGCGGCCTGCCCGAATATTGGCGAATGCTGGGAACACAAGCACGCAACGGTCATGATTTTGGGTGATACCTGCACGCGGGCTTGTGCGTTTTGTAACGTTAAAACGGGCAAACCGGGAGCGGTCGATTTGAACGAGCCGGATAACCTGGCCCTTGCTGCCGCGCAGTTGGGTTTACGCCATATGGTGATCACGTCGGTCGACCGGGATGATCTCGACGACGGCGGTGCGTCGCAATTCGTGAAATGCATAAAACGGCTGCGCGAAACCACGCCAGAAACGACCATCGAAGTTTTAACACCTGATTTCTTGCACAAAGACGGCTCTCTTGATGTCGTGATTGAGGCTAAACCGGATGTCTTTAATCACAACCTCGAGACAGTACCACGGCTTTATCCGACGATCCGGCCCGGTGCACGGTATTATCATTCATTAAAACTCTTAGATCGGGCTAAGCAGATCGACCCATCAATTTTTACCAAATCCGGCATCATGGTCGGACTTGGTGAAGAAAAAAGTGAAGTCTTGCAGGTGATGGACGATCTCCGTTCTGCCAATGTCGACTTCATGACCATCGGGCAATACTTGCAACCGACACTGCGTCATGCGGGCATTGATCGGTTCATCACACCGGAAGAATTCGAAGAATACAAGAAAATCGGCTTGTCGAAAGGCTTTTTGGTGGTGGCATCCTCGCCGTTAACGCGTTCTTCATACCATGCGGACGATGATTTCCAGAATTTACGCCAAGCACGACTGGAACAGTTATCGGGCTCTTAGTTCATGCCGACACACGCGGAAAAACGCGTTCTGCCTTACACGCCCCAACAACTTTTTGAGCTTGTTTCGGATGTTGAAAAATACCCGGAATTTCTGCCTTGGTGTGTGGGATTACGTGTTCGTCAAAAACAGGATGACCTCGTGATTGCCGATATGATCATCGGTTACAAAATGTTTCGCGAACGCTTTACATCGAAAGTTGAAATTCTTCATCCCGACCGGATTAACGTCAGTTACACGGAAGGGCCGTTTAAATATTTAAACAATCACTGGATATTCGAACCGCATGGCGAGGGCTGCTGTGAGCTCGATTTTTATGTCGATTTTGAGTTTCGTTCCTCACTGCTACAGCATGCGATCAATATGGTCTTCAATAAGGCCGTGCAAAAAATGGTCGGTGCCTTCGAGGGCCGCGCCAAGGAGCTTTACGGCTGATCGTTTATAGGGCTTTCAGCGATAGTCGAAGTGCCGCCGCCACGGTTTGTTGACGCACTTCAAAGCGGTTTCCTTCAAACGTATGAACGGCGTGAATGGTGTCTTTGCCTTGTTGGGCAACGGCCATGTGAACGCGCCCGACGGGCTTATCCGCCGTGCCGCCACCGGGTCCCGCAATACCTGTAACCGAAACGGCCAAGTCGGCGTTCGAATTTTTAACCGCCCCTTCGGCCATGGCGCGTGCAACTTCTTCACTCACCGCACCATGATGAATAATCATGTTCATCGGCACACCGAGCATTTCATTTTTCGCTTCGTTGGAATAGGTCACG
>CALINB010000383.1 GCA_938045325.1 uncultured Rhodospirillales bacterium
ATCCCCTGGATAGGCAAAATAGAAATGATTGTGCGACGTTTATTTTTGCTGGCCGTGTTGATGCATCTTTCCATCGGTGTTGCCTTGGCGGATCAATCGATGATCCGTATCGAGGGCGGTACATTTATGATGGGCAGCAATTCGAGTCTCGTAGATGAATATCCGAGCCACCCGGTGACGGTGAAAACGTTTTATCTCGATAAAACCGTTGTTAGCAACGCACAGTTTATTCCGTATCTCAATCGGTTCGGTCATGACGGACCGAACGGTGAGCGTATGTATGATCTACGTGACAACGATGCCCGCATCAAAATGCTGGTGCGGCGCAGTTATGTTCCTTTAAAGGGCCATGAAAATATGCCGGTAACCGAAGTGAGCTGGATCGCAGCCCGGCATTACTGTGAAAATCTCGGCAAACGGTTACCGACGGAAGCGGAATGGGAATATGCCGCCCGCGGCAAGGAGGGCCGAAAATATCCCTGGGGGAACCAAGCGCCGGATGCAACACGCGCGCATTACGATAAAGAATGGGGCGACATGGCACCCGTGGATGCGTATCCGAAGGGTGCGACTCCCGAAGGCGTTCTCGGCCTGGCAGGCAATGTGCATGAATGGACGACGAGCGAGTCCGATCCTTATCCCTATAAGCCCAATGACGGTCGTGAGGAGGTCAATTATTTTGCCGACCGTGTGACGCGCGGCGGCGCACATGACAGTCCGGTCGATGAATTGATCGCAACATGGCGCGGCGCGACGGTCTCACGTAATCCGAACGGCGGTAATCACAGCATCGGGTTTCGCTGTGCAAAATCGGTTAAAGAAACGGCACAGCGTTAGTGGCCGATCATCCAATACGTTCGTCCTGGATCGCTTCTTCGCCGTACACTTCCGGATTGAAAACATTGAAAGGCCGTTCGCCTTTCAAAAACAATTCAATGTTCTTAACCGCGTACAAGGCCATTTCCTCGCGGGTTTCGCGCGCAGCACTGCCCATGTGCGGCGTGAGCACGACGTTCGGCAGTTCTTTCAGTCCCGGCACCGGACCCGGGTTCGGTTCGGGCACTTCGGTCAGGTACACATCCAAGCCGGCGCCGCGAATGCGTTTTTCCCGCAGGGCTTTTTCAAGTGCAACTTCGTCAAGCACGGGGCCGCGTGAGGTATTGATGAGAATGGCGCTCGTTTTCATCATGGAAATCAGCCGTTCGCCGACGAGGCCTTTCGTTTCGTTCGTGAGCAACGGCGTGAGACAGATAAATTCCGCCTCCATGAACAAATCTTCGATGGCGCGGAATTCTGCACCGCCAACAGCGAGTTCTTCAGCTTTGCTGAGCCGCGTGCGTTTGGAATAGATAATTTTCATGTCGCAGGCGGCAGCTTTATAAGCGACCATCTGGCCAATTTCACCCATGCCGACAATGCCCAACGTTTTGCCGAATAACCGCGAGCCCATAAACGCCATGGACTGGTTTTGCCGCCATTTGCCCTCGCGCAAAAACGTATCGGCTTCCGGCAAACGCCAGGCCGTCGCCATCAGCAAGGCGAACGTGAATTCCGCCGTTGTTCGCGCCGTCAATTTTGGGTTGCCCGCAACCGGCACGTTCTTTTTCGTACAGGCGGCGAAGTCGACGAACTTTGCCGAGCCGTGCATGGCGCCGACGAATTGCAGGGCATTGGCCGCTTCGATCACCTCGGCGTCGTAGGGCACCTCGCCGACCGCATAGAGGATTTCTTTGTCGCGCACGTTTTCGAGCAGGACATCCTTCGGGATTTGATGATCCGTATGCGGGTAGGTGGTCACCTCGCCGAGCGTTTCAAGCTTGGCGGCGGCGGCTTCGGGGATGGGCTGGGGGACGAATATGCGGGTCATAAAACGGCTACCTATCTGGGATTTATTGAAAAAGCAGGAATTTTGGGCCTGTATATCATGGATTTCGCGTCATAGAGGGGCCAAAGTTGACAGAAAGGGCGCAAATCCGTATGGTCCGCGCCCGAATACAGATGAGCGGCGAAGTGCCGCGATTGAAGGCCAGGAAGAGAAGACGATGAAAATCAAAAATTCGCTTAAATCGGCAAAAACGCGCGATAAGGACAACAAGTTGATCCGCCGTCGCGGCCGTGTTTACATCATCAATAAGCGTAACCCGCGGATGAAAACCCGCCAGGGGTAATCCAAAGTCCTGTCTTCAAGGGTTGAAGCCGCGCTCTCGGGCGCGGTTTTGTTTTGCCCGGCCTTAGCTTAAAATCAAGAAATCGTCGTTAAATTGGGCCCATAACAAAAGAAGGAGCCGCGCAGGCATGCCCATATCGATGCCCGAGCCGGATCAAAGCGTCATTGCCCGGCGGGCCGACATTATAAAAGTTATGAGATCGCTCGTCGGGCCCGACAATGTGTTGGAAGATGCCGACGAGTTGCGCGCTTATGAGTCTGATGCGTTGCCCGCTTATACTGCCTTGCCGCTGATTGTTGTGTTGCCGGAAACAACACAACAGGTTTCCGATATTCTGAAGTACTGCCATGCGAATGACGTGAAAATCGTGCCGCGCGGTTCCGGGACGGGCTTGACTGGAGCGACCTTGCCGCTCGCCGATGCAATCACCCTCGCCATGGGTAAGTTTAATAAAATTCTCGACGTCGATTACGACAACCGTTGTGTGGTCGCGCAGCCCGGCTGCACGAACTTATCCATCACCGACGCGGTTGCCGATAAAGGTTTTTATTATGCACCCGATCCGTCGAGCCAGATCGCGTGTTCCATCGGCGGCAACATCGGTACCAACGCGGGCGGCGTGCATTGTCTGAAGTACGGCCTGACCACCAACAACGTGATGGGACTTGAGATCGTCATGATCGATGGCGAAGTGATCCGAATCGGCGGCAAGCATTTAGACAGCGATGTTTACGATCTCCTCGGCGTGTTGACTGGCGCGGAAGGATTGCTCGGTGTGGTCACGGAAGTCACGGTGCGGATTTTGCAAAAACCCGAAACCGCTCGCGCCGTTTTGATCGGTTTCGACTCAAGCGAGGCTGCCGGAGAATGTGTTGCCGCTGTGATCGCCAATGGCATTATTCCGGGCGGTATGGAGATGATGGACAAACCCGCCATTCACGCTGCCGATGATTTTATGAACTGCGGATACCCGCGCGATGTTGAGGCGCTGTTGATCGTCGAATTGGACGGCCCGGCGGTCGAAGTGGCGTATTTGATCGAACGGGTGGAAAAGATTGCCAAAGACATCGGCGCATCGATGACACAGATCAGCCAGAACGAAGAAGAGCGCCAGCGCTTTTGGGCCGGACGCAAGGCGGCATTTCCCGCGGTCGGGCGCATTTCGCCGGATTACTACTGTATGGACGGCACGATCCCGCGCGGCAAGCTGTCTGTTGTTCTGAAGAAAATCCGCGAATTGGAAGAGAAATACGGCCTCGGTGTCGCCAACGTGTTTCATGCCGGCGACGGCAATTTGCATCCGTTGATCCTGTATGATGCGAACAAACCGGGCGAGTTGGAGACCGCCGAAAAGTTCGGGGCGGAAATTCTGAAAGTTTGTGTCGAAGTCGGTGGCGTGCTGTCCGGCGAACATGGCATCGGTATCGAAAAGCGCGATCTCATGGGAACGATGTTCAACGAAGACGATATGAACCAGCAGCAACGTTTGAAATGCGCGTTCGATGCCGGTCATTTGCTCAATCCCGGTAAAGTGTACCCGACGCTGCATCGTTGTGCCGAATTAGGCCGGGTGCATGTGCATCGCGGGCAGCACCGGTTCCCGGATATTCCTCGGTTTTAAATGTCAGAAGCGATCAAGCCCGAAAACGAAGAGCAGTTGCGCGAAGCCATCCAATGGGCGGTTGCCGAAGAGGCATCCCTTGCGGTGATCGGCAGGGACAGCAAGCGCGCCTTGGGACGGCCCGTCACGGCCAAGCATCAACTTAATATGTCTGCGATTGCGGGGATCACGGTTTATCAGCCGGAAGAATTGGTCATGACCGTGAAGGCGGCGACGCCCTTATCCGATATCGAAGCCGCCCTGGCGGAACATGATCAAGAATTGGCATTTGAGCCGGTGAATTACGATGGGCTCCTCAATGGCGTTGCGGGCGCCAACCAATCATCAGGAACGATTGGCGGTGTGATCGCGTGCAATCTTTCCGGCTCCCGCCGTGTCAAAGTCGGGGCGGCGCGTGATCATCTGTTGGGGTTTCACGCTGTATCAGGCCGCGGCGATCTGTTTAAATCCGGCGGCCAAGTCGTGAAGAACGTCACTGGGTTCGATCTTTCCAAACTGATGGCGGGGTCATTCGGCACCCTCGGCGTGATGACGGAAGTATCGATAAAAGTTTTACCCCTGCCGGAAAAAATCCGAACGATCTTGATTTTAGGCGCCGATGACGAGAAAGCCATGCAGGTGATGACCGCCGCGTTGCATAGCCCGTATGAGGTCTCGGGTGCCGCGCACGTCCCGGCGGCAATCACGCCGCGATCTGCTGTTTCCAATATCGCCGATTCCCGCCAAGCGGTTACGGCCATTCGGGTCGAAGGCGTTGCGCCATCGGTCGAGTCGCGCTGTGAATCGCTGAAAAAATTATTGCAGCCGTTCGGTGCCATCGAAGAACTGCACACGGCGAATTCGAAAACATATTGGCGTGAAACCGGCAATGTTTTGTTTTTTGCCGGATCGGCGGACCGGAACAAACAGATTTGGAAAATTTCGGTGCCGCCCGCAAGTGCCGCAGGCATTGCCACTCAATTGCGCCAAGGCCTATCTGGCGAAGTTTATTACGACTGGGGTGGTGGGTTGCTGTGGTTAGCGATTTCACCCGAAACGGATGCCGCGCAGGATGAGGTCCGCGCGGCCTTGATCAGCGGCGGACACGCGACATTAATTCGCGCCGATGAAGCGGTTCGAAAGCAAGTCGAAGTGTTTCAGCCTCAGCCTGCGCCTTTGGCGGCACTGTCGGCGCGCGTCAAAGATGCGTTCGATCCGAAACAAATTCTCAATCCGGGCCGAATGGTCGCGGGAGTCTGAACATGCGAACGTTTTTTACACCGGCGCAAATGGCCGATCCGCACATACAGGACATGAACCGGATTCTGCGCACCTGCGTGCATTGCGGCTTTTGTAATTCGACATGTCCGACATATGTCCTCTTGGGCGATGAGCTTGATAGCCCGCGCGGCCGGATCTATCTCATCAAGGATATGCTCGAACAGGAAAAGCCTGCTTCGGCAAAAGTTACCACCCATCTCGACCGGTGCCTGTCGTGCTTGTCGTGTACGACCACATGCCCATCGGGTGTGGATTATATGCACCTGATCGATCAAGCGCGGGTGCGGGTCGAAAAAACGTATCGGCGGCCTTTCTTCGACCGGCTGGTGCGTGGTGTTATGGCGTGCATTTTGCCAAATCCGGCCTTATTTCGCTGGTCGCTTCTTGCGGCGTGGATATTCCGTCCGCTACGGTTTGCATTTCCCGCACGGTTAAAGGCTATGTTGAACTTAACGCCTTCGACTTTGGCTTCGCCGTCTCCGCTGGACCGCCCGCAAACGTTTTCCGCCGAAGGTGAAATAGTTAAACGTGTCGCGTTGTTAACGGGGTGTGCACAGCAAGTGTTGGCGCCGTCCATCAACGAAGCGACGGTCCGTCTTTTGACCCGGCACGGTTGTGAAGTTGTCATTGCCGATGGTGCCGGTTGCTGCGGCGCTTTGGTGCATCACATGGGGCATGAAGAAACCGCCCGTAAACAAGCCCGGGACAATATTCTTGCTTGGGAGCGGTTAATGGGCGATGCCCCAGGCGATGATAGGGGGAAGCTTGATGCCATCGTCGTCAATGCCTCGGGTTGCGGCACCATGCTGAAAGATTACGGCGCTTTGTTCCGCGATGATTATATTTTTGCCGAACGGGCGCAACGAATTGCGTCATTAACATGCGATGTCAGCGAACTTATAAACGAATTGAATCTTAAGCCGTCAGAGATAAGCGAACCGGTGACGGTGACTTATCAATCAGCCTGCTCGATGCAGCATGGTCAAAAAATTGTAACAATTCCACAATCGCTTCTAATCGAAGCCGGATTCAATGTGCGTGAGCCCAAGGAAGCGCATCTGTGTTGTGGTTCGGCGGGAACGTATAATATTCTACAGCCTAAGATTGCCGACGGGTTGCGCGAACGCAAGGCAACTAATCTTGCAAATACGAATCCCGATGTCGTCGCGACGGGGAACATTGGGTGTATGATGCAACTCGAAAAATCTTTGGATGTCCCGATTGTGCACACGGTTGAACTCTTGGATTGGGCAACCGGCGGTCCGAGGCCCGACTGTTTGCGGTAAAACATCCGTCTCTAAAGTCGCGGCCTTCTGCCTGAGGTTAAACATTGATCTTGGTCATAGAAATTACGTTTTAGATTGCCTTTTATTCAGCACTCGGTTTGTTCCAATGGTGTAAGAGCAATTAACGATGAATGATGTCACACATTCAATACCTGCCTTTGCCATGCTGGTCGGCATTCTTATCATGCTGTCGATCCTTTTGCGGAAGTGGTTTGCCCGCACGTCCATTCCATCGCTGATCGGTTTTTTATTTGTCGGGTTTTTGCTGCGTCTTGCCGATGCGCGCTGGAAGATTATCGATTCCAAAGGTGAGACTATTTTCGAATTTCTAGCCGGCATCGGCATCATTGTTATTCTGTTTCGTGTTGGCCTTGAAAGCAATTTACATAATTTAATTGATAAGCTGCCGCGGGCCGTTCCGATTTGGATTGGGAATGTTTTGCTCAGCGGCATTCCCGGATTTGCCGTCGCTTATTATGTCCTTGAAATATCG
>CALINB010000384.1 GCA_938045325.1 uncultured Rhodospirillales bacterium
AAAAAGAAAAAGAAGAAAAAGAAAAGCAGTTAACAAATTAAAGCTTACCCCCGCTCGGTTCCCAAACCAGCGGGGGTAATGCTTTTTAGAAACACTTTCCCTTTACGAATTCGATTTTTTCCCTAACATTGATAAATCAATGAAATTGGGCCACAACCCAACACGAAATACTCGCTTCATCTCAAGCATAAATTCTTCAACGGGGAGACACTTGCCTTGACGAAAACCAGCCAAGCTCTCGTTCAAACAATGATTGACGCAGGTGCTCAAAGGGCCTTCACCTTGCCGGGGCTCGGCATTACATGGACCTTAGACGCCTTTCATGAAAAAAAGGATGAATTTGATGTCATCCTGACCCGGACGGAGCAAATCGCATCCGTGATGGCCCAGGTCACCGGCCGCCTGACTGGCCGACCCGGTGTATTTATGGGGCAAGGCCCGTTTGCCTCGACAATTGGCGGCTTCGGTATTCTTGAAGCGTATTTTTCCGGCTCGCCGATGGTGATCCTCACCGAAACGTCCGATTATGACGGCTTCGGTCAGTACGGCGTCTACCAAACCATGACCGGTGATTACGGCGGCGCGGATATTCAATCCATGCTCAAGGGCATGACGAAATACAGCACCTATGCGACCGAACCGCAGGATGCCGTCTACGGACTACAGATGGCATTCAAGCACGCGACCTTGCCCCGCAGTGGGCCGGCAGCCGTGATTATGAAAAGCGGCATTGTCCGGCAAGATGTTCCCGAAGATGCACGTGCAAAACTTTATCCGATAGACGGTTATCTTGCCTACACCCCGCCCGTGGTCGACAAATCCGCAATCGAAAAAATTGCAACCCTGATTAACGAAGCAAAAAACCCTGCCATTATTGCCGGGAACGGCGTATTGGCCGCAAACGCGACTAAAACATTGCACGCCATTGCCGAGAAAACCGGCGCCATGGTGGCGACCAGCTACAATGCCAAAGGGTGCGTGGATGAAACCGCTGATTTTGCCGTCGGCATGATGGGAACCTGGGGCTGCAAAACCGCCAATCGGTCCGTTGCTTCCGCCGATGTCATTATCATGGTTGGCGTCAGCATGGGACCGGATTACACCCGGTTCCGCGATGCCGATATGATACGCCCCGGCGATCAAACCTTGGTTCAAATCGATATCGATCCGCGTAATGCCGGCTGGGTGTATCCGGTAGACCTGGCCGTGACAGCCGATGCCGCCGATGCCTTGCAGGCCTTGAGCGAGACTTCGCTGAAATCCGACTCACGGGATCAACGGGTCAAACACATTGCAAAGATCAAAGATGAAACCGGCTACAATGCCGTTCCCGATCTTCCGGCGGCACAAGGCAGCGTTCATCACGTTGACGTCGTAAAGGCATTTCAAAAATTCTTAGGCCCTGATGATTATTTAACGTTGGATGCCGGTGCCAACCGCATTTGGACGACAAACAGTCTGCGCATTAAACACCCCGGCCAGCTGGTCGTTCCCGGCGGAATCGGCGGTATGGGCTGGGGCCCCCCGGCGGCGGCGGCCGTCAAATTGGTGCATCCGGACAAACGTGTCACCAGTCTTGCCGGTGACGGTGGCTTTTCAACATCCATGCAGGTTTTATCGACCTGCATTCAGCAAGATTTATCGGTTGTCTTTGTAGTTTCAAACAATCAAGGGCTTGGCATGGTTCGCGACAATACCGGCGATAATCATGTCGCCGTTGATTTTGATAATGTTGATTTTGCCAAAGTCGCCGAAGGTTTTGGGTGCCGGGGCATGACCGTCACACAACCCGATCAAATTTGTGATGCCCTTGAAGAGGCTCACCGCGCCGGCGGCCCCGTCGTCGTTAATGTGAGTGTTGATCCCGAAGCAAGTCACCACTTAGCAATGGATGCATAAAAATCTAAGGAGAAAAGTATGAGCCGATTAGAAACATTAACCCCTGAGACGATGACGGAAGAACAGCGTAAAGTTCATGATGACATCGTTGCCGGACCGCGCGGCAAAATGACGTTGCCAATGAACGCTTGGCTGCGCAGTCCGCCATTTGCCGATGGCGCGCAAAACTTAGGGGCGTTCATCCGCTGGGGCTCAACCCTCGATGCCCGGCACGTCGAGCTCGCCATTCTCATTATGTTGCGCTATTGGACAGCACAACCGGCTTGGTATTCGCATGTTCAGCACGGCCTGAAAGCCGGTTTGGAGCTGGAAATCATTGACGCGATTAAGGAAATCAAACGGCCGGATTTCAAACGATCCGATGATGAGGCCTTGTTTGATTTTTGCGTTTCGCTCATTCTTGACCACGAAGTGCCCGACGAAGCTTATGATGCTGCCGTAAAAGAATTCGGGGAACGGGGCGTTATGGAGATCATCGGCGTGATCGGTTATTACTGCATCACATCGATGACCTTAAAGGCCTTTCGTGTTCCCATGCAGGAAGGTGTCGAACCTCAGCTTAAGGACTAGCTTTTCGTTTACGCGCCCTGGCTATCAACAAATTTTTCCAATTCAATTGTCGATTCGACAGAAACAAATCGGGCAGGCCCTTCAGTAACTTTTAATGAAATTTTGCTGCCTTTTGGAATCTCAATAACATCATCACGGCTACATTGCTGGCAATCGCCGTCAACACTGACTTCAAGACCGCCCCGCACCAGATAAATGAACCGTTCATGTTCACTGGTATGCAGGGGTTCTTCATGTCCCATGGGCATATCGCAAAAGCCAAAATTTAACCGTTCGCCCATGACACGGCGGATGGTTTTGGCCGAATTTGCCGGCGCGTCGAAGGAATCTATACTGTTGTAATAGGGTGTCCCAAAACCATCGAAAATGGCCGTGGATTTCTCCGGGTCTTTTTCTTCACCG
>CALINB010000385.1 GCA_938045325.1 uncultured Rhodospirillales bacterium
ATCCCTTCACCCAGGGCGAATCGCACAAAAGCCTTCACCGCAACGGCACTACCGGCATCTTTTCCGGCCGCCTCAACCGCTTTTGCAACTTTACTATCACCATCGATAACGAATGTCTGATCCATCAAGCAAACTTCTTCATAAAATTTACGCAGACGGCCTTCGACCATTTTTGCGATAATTTCTTCCGGCTTGCCGGAATCTTTTGCTTGCTGGCTCAACACCTCACGTTCCCGCTCAATGGCTTCTGGATCCAAATCATATTTGGAAACGGATTGCGGGTTTGCCGCCGCAATATGCATGGCGAGCTGTTTGCCAAATGCTTCCAATTTCTCTTGATCGCCTTCTGATTCAAGAGCGACAATGACACCGATTTTTCCCAATCCAGCAGTCGTCGCGTTATGCATATACGTAGCAACAACACCTTTATCGACGCTCAAAGCAGCAACACGGCGTAAATTCATATTTTCGCCGATCGTTGAAATCAGATGCGTCAGTTGATCGCCAACAGTGCCCTCACCTTTCGGATAGTCAGCGGCTTGAAGTTTATCCAAGTCGTCGTTACCGGCAAGCGCGAGTCCGGCAACTTCTTTAACAAAATCCTGGAAGGTGTCATTTCGCGAAACAAAATCCGTTTCAGCATTCACTTCGACAATGGCGCCTTTTCCATCCGCCGCCACAATGCCGACAAGACCTTCTGAAGCAACCCGGCCTGCTTTTTTAGCTGCCGCTGCAAGTCCTTTCGTTCGAAGCCAATCCACGGCGGCCTCGAGATCGCCGTCATTCTCCGTGAGCGCCTTTTTACAATCCATCATGCCGGCGCCAGATTTTTCTCGCAGCTCTTTAACGAGCGCAGCTGTGATCTCAGCCATTTTCAACCTCTTTTCAAAAAATCTTTGTAACGATTAAATTAAACAGCTATGCCGTTTGTTCCGGTTGTGCTTCTTCTGCAGCTGGTGCTTCGCTTTCAGAAACCACCGCCTCGGCAGCGGGCGATTCGTCAGACGCACCCTCAGCCGGCAGCGTTTCTTCAGGCCCCGTTTCAGAAGCCCCCAAATCAACACCGGAAACCGACATTTCCTGTTTGATTCCATCCAGCACGGACTCGGCGATCAAGTCGCAATACATATTAACGGCGCGGATCGCATCATCATTACCAGGAATGGGATAATCGACTCCTTCCGGGCTGCTATTGCTATCAATAACCGCAACAACAGGAATGTTCAGCTTATTGGCTTCTTGGATGGCGATGTCTTCTTTGTTTGTGTCGATCACGACAATAATGTCCGGAAGACCACCCATATCTTTAATCCCACCAAGAGCCCGGTCAAGTTTATCGCGCTGGCGTTCCATGCCTAAAAGCTCTTTCTTGGTTAACCCCTGCATTTCATCTGAACCCAGCTTTTCTTCCAAATCCTTCAACTGTTTGATGGATTTAGAAATTGTCTGCCAGTTCGTCAGCATACCGCCCAACCAACGGTGGTTCACATAATATTGCCCACATCGCTTTGCGGCGTCAGCAATCTTTAACGCTGCTTGACGTTTGGTGCCGACAAACAAGACCCGGCCACCACCGGCGACAACCTGACGTACGGCCGTCATAGCGCGATGCAATAGCGGCACTGTTTGCTGCAGATCGATAATATGAATGTTGTTGCGGACGCCGAACAGAAACGGGGACATCTTCGGGTTCCAACGGCGTGTATTGTGTCCGAAATGAACGCCGGCTTCGAGCAGCTGGCGCATAGTAAACGATGGCAAAGCCATGATTGTAACTCCTTCTCCGGTTCGTCCTCCGTGGGTGTCGCCAAGCTTATCTTGGCACCGGAGCGATCAGACGGGATTGACCGAATGAGCGCAGCCCCACGTGTGAATTTGAACGGTTAAACCATCCAGTGGCGCGCTAGATACCGGAACAATCAGACCTTGGCAAGTGAAATTGGCAGAAATTTGGGATTTTTCGGTATTCCACCGGTATTAAGCCGTCAGAATTCCCGAACATCGAGAACACCCG
This sequence comes from uncultured Rhodospirillales bacterium, assembly GCA_938045325.1. Lineage (GTDB taxonomy): Bacteria > Pseudomonadota > Alphaproteobacteria > Rhodospirillales > CALINB01 > CALINB01. The sequence goes on from CALINB010000385.1 coordinate 2,015, forward strand.
GAATGGAGCGCACGGCATTCAAAATCGCCGGTGATATAGCAAAGCGTTCTCCCAGGCCAATCTCGACTTCCGTCTGCATATCAATCTCGGCAATCAGCCGAACCTGCCCGCGGCCGCGGCCGCTCCCTTCCCGCTCCAAAACGGCTTTGAGGGGCTCAAGGGGCGCATCCGATCCAACCCGGATCATTAAGCCCTTGGCAGCACGGGACAACACTGCATCGAGCGGCTCAACCGCATGGGCCGACAACCGAACCGTCTCGCCCTCGAATTGAGCGTTCGCCTTAATCGATAAGCATTGTCCAGCCTCCAACAAATCCCGGGCCGAATTCAGTAATTCGGAAAATACGATAATTTCATACATGCCCGAATTGTCTGAGCACTGCACGAAGGCATAGCGGTTTCCTTTACTCGATGTACGTTCTTTTTTCGAAATAATCGTTCCCGCCATGGTTACGGGACCGGACTGGCTTGCGCGCACCAAATCAGCGTAGGGCACGGCTTTGATGCGTTCTAGACTTTTGCCATAAACGCTGAGCGGATGACTGGAGAGATAAAACCCGACGGCTTCAAATTCTTCATGCATCCTGTCCATGGGTGCCCAATCGGCAATATCGGGCATGGCAAGGTCCGGTGCCGCCGAAGCTTCTTCTCCAAACAATCCAATTTGATCGCTTTCCCGGTCTTGTGTCGCCGCCGATGCAAAGCGGAGAATGTTTTCAATGCTGCTGTGCAGTTTCCGCCGGTTTTTATCGAGACCGTCAAACGAACCCGACCTTACGAGATTTTCAAGCTGGCGTTTGTTGACCGCACGCGAATCCAAGCGTTGTGCAAAGTCACCAATACTTGAAAATTTACCGTTATCTTCGCGTTCGGAAACCAACGATTGCATCGCAGCACTACCGACATTTTTAAGAGCCGCGAGGGCGTACCGGATAGCGCCTTCTTCATTATCCTGTCGCTCAACGGTAAATGAGACACCTGATTGATTGATATCGGGCGGCAGCAAGGGAATGTCCATCCTGTCAATTTCCTGGCGGAAGCCATTTAATTTGTCTGTGTTATTAAGCTCGAGTGACATTGACGCCGCCATAAACTCAACCGGGTAATTTGCCTTAAAATAAGCCGTTTGGTAGGCCACCAAAGCATACGCCGCAGCATGAGATTTATTGAACCCGTAGCCGGCAAACTTAGCGACCAGATCAAAGATTTGTGATGCCTTATCCTGGGGAACACCCCGTCCAGTGGCACCTTCAACGAACGACTCGCGTTGGGCATCCATCTCTGCCTTAATCTTTTTACCCATAGCACGGCGCAAAATGTCAGCGGCACCAAGCGTGTACCCAGCCAACTCCTGCGCAATCTGCATGACCTGCTCTTGGTAGATCATGATACCGAAGGTTTCCTTCAGTATGCCTTCAAGTGTCGGATACAGGTAATCCGGCTCTTCTTCGCCGTGCTTGCGTTTAATGTAGCTCGGAATATTTTCCATCGGACCCGGACGGTACAACGCCACCACGGCGATAATGTCCTCGATGGTCGTTGCGCGCAGTTGACGAAGCACGTCGCGCATACCCGCACTTTCCAACTGGAACACACCGACCGTATCGCCGCGGCCCAGCATCTCGAAAGTCGCCGTATCATCGAGCGGTAAATTATTCAGATCGATATCGATCCCGCGTTCTTTCACGAACTCGACGGCACGGCTGAGAACCGTCAGGGTTTTAAGGCCGAGGAAATCGAACTTCACCAAGCCCGCCGCCTCGACCCATTTCATATTGAGACCCGTCACCAGCATGTCGGAACGCGGATCGCGATACAGAGGGATTAGTTCATCGAGATCGCGGTCACCGATCACGACACCGGCGGCGTGGGTTGAGGCGTGCCGGTACAGCCCCTCAAGTTTCAACGCAATACCGACTAATTTTTCCACCGTTGGATCTTCGCGCACCATATCCTGCAAGGCGGCTTCACCATCAATCGCTTGCTTGAGTGTCACCGGATTGGCTGGATTATTCGGCACCAGTTTGCAAATACGATCGACTTGACCGTACGGCATTTCAAGTACGCGTCCGACATCTCGCAGCACCGCACGAGCCTGAAGCTTTCCAAATGTAATAATTTGCGCAACGTGATCGGAACCATATTTATCTTGAACGTAATGAATGACTTCATCCCGCTGGTCCTGACAGAAATCGATATCGAAGTCAGGCATCGATATCCGTTCCGGGTTTAAGAAGCGCTCAAACAGCAGGCCGAAACGCAATGGATCAAGATCTGTAATCGTCAGCGCCCACGCAACCACCGAACCCGCACCGGACCCCCTCCCAGGACCGACCGGAATCCCACGATTTTTCGCCCATTTGATGAAATCCGCAACAATCAGAAAATAACCCGGAAAACCCATCTCGACGATCACATCGAGTTCATAATCGAGCCGTTCACGGTACGGTGTTGCGGCTTTTGTGCGCTCCTCATCCGACATATCGGCATTAAACACTTGCGCAGCCAAACGTTCTTCAAGGCCAGCCTGAGACTGCTCACGCAATTCATCGGCTTCAGTCCTGTTTTTGCCACAATCATAGGGCGGCAAAATCGGCGCGCGGGTTTCCGCCATCGCGGCACAACGCCGTGCAACGACAAGCGTGTTATCAATGGCTTCGGGAATATCAGCAAACAGAGACCGCATTTCATCGGCACTTTTAAGATAATGCTCAGGCGTCACTCTGCGGCGGTCTGTTTGTGATACATAAGCCGATGCAGCAATACACAACAAGGCATCGTGTGCTTCATACATATCCCGGGTTGCAAAAAACACTTCGTTCGTTGCAACAAGCGGAATATCCATATTGTAAGCGATCTCTAGCAATCCCGGTTCGATTGCATCTTCAACAGCAAGACCATGGCGCTGTAACTCGATATAAAACCGGCCTGGGAATGCCTCATTCAACGTCGCTGTTAATAATTTTGCATGATCGATCTGCCCGCCCGCTAAAAGATGACCAATGGGGCCGTCAGGGCCGCCGCTAAGAAGGATCAAACCTTCATTATATTTCTTAAGTTGGCTTAGTGTTACGTGCGGCTGCTGAGAAGTTTCCGTGTCACGATAGGCTTCGTGCAGCAATTGCAGAAGGTTTTGATATCCCGTTTGGTCTTGCACAAGGACAACAACGTTATCGGTTTCGAGCAGACCTGAATGATTCCCATTCCCGTTACTTTTACCATTAGATCCTTTTGAAACCGTCTCGGATTTAGTCTCGCGCAATAAACAGAATTGACAACCGATAATCGGCTGCACGCCTTTAGCGCTGACCGCTGATGAAAACTCCAAAACACCAAACAGATTATTGGTATCCGTGATGGCAACGGCCGGTTGTTGCTGCTCAGCACAATAACGGGCAAGATCCGTAATATGGATCGCCCCTTCTGACAGGGAATAAGCTGTGTGGACGCGAAGATGGACAAAATCGGCGTGGCTCATAAAGACATCTTTTCACAAACTTTCATATCATTGGAGACTTGAATATTCACAGGGTGTGGAAATAACTGATTCTGCCCCCTCCCCTTTGATCTATATTGAGAATTTTCCAGCCATGGATTAGCAACCGATCTGGTCCTGTGATATAGACTCAATGTCAGCCCCTTTTTCCGGGCGAATCACCAAACCGATAAGGATACACGATGAGCGATTCCAACTCGTTGACAAAATATGTCGCCAATTTCACGGCCAACACGGGTTTCGACGATATTCCGCCGGACGTCCGTGATCTCGGCAAAAAGAATATGCTCGACGGTTTGGCCGCAGGCCTTGCCGGCACAGTCATGCCTGCGGTGAAAATTTTACGTGACTACCTCAAGGACCTCAATTGCCCCGGTGAAGCGACTGTTTACGGCAACTCTATGAAACTCGCGCCACGCTTCGCTGCCCTTGCTAATGGCATCGCCATCCATGTCGACGATTTCGACGACACATTGCAAGCAGAACCGGGGCGGTTTCAAGGAATTCATCCGACTGGGCCGGTTACCGCATCGCTTCTGGCCGTCGGTGAGACCACACACCGCTCGGGCCGCGACATCCTGACCGCCTATCACGTTGGCGTGGAAGTTGCCTGCAAAACTTTCGAAGCAACCCATGTCGATCATATTCTCAACGGCTTTCACTCGACCGGCACCTGCGGCATGCTCGGTGCTGCGGCCGGCATCGGCAATCTTTACGGCGTCGACACTGACACGGCACGCCAAGTCATCGGCATTGCCGCTGCACAATCGTGCGGCCTGCAAGCCAACTTCGGCACGATGACAAAATCTTATCATGTCGGACGCTCTGCAGAATGTGGCATCCTCTCGGCGGACCTCGCAACCCGAGGCTTTACCGCATCAATAATCAGTCTTGAATCCGACCGCGGCTTTTTTCAAGCCGAAGGCGGCGGCATTGAAGAACACCGCATTCGCGGCAAGCTCGGCAATCCCTGGTCTTTTGCCGATAGGGGTATTTGGATCAAGCCGTGGCCGACTGGCAGCCTCGGTCATGCCGCCATGACCCTGATGCTTGAACTCGTCGAAAAACACGACATCAGGCCGGATAATGTCGAACATGTTGCGGTTAAAACTAGTGACAACATCCATCATACACTGCTTCATCACCGGCCCAAAACCGAACTTGAAGCGAAATTTAGCCTCGAGTTCTGTCTTGCAGCACTCCTCATTGAGCGCAAACTAACCCTATCCGATTTTACCGACGATTATGTGCTCCGCCCTGACATCCAAAACGCTATCGAGCGGATGGAATACAACACGTTCTCGCAAGCGGAATCAAAGGAACACGGATACGGCATCATCACGTCCTTCATCGATATCGAGTTAAAAGACGGCACAAAAATTTCCGAACGCTGCGATTTCGGCAAAGGCAGCAAGGCTAACCCGATGTCATTTGAAGAGGTCTCAAATAAATTCCGTGATTGTGCGGCCTTCGCAGATTGGCCGAAGGATAAAACCGAAACGGCGATTGAACTCGTCGCGACCCTTGAAGACGTGCCCGATGTCGCCAAGCTTACCGAAGCCCTCGGTGCATAAAAAAACACGCCTTAGGTATCGAAGCCGTAAAGCTTGCCTGGATTGTCAACAAAGATCATTTTGCGGGTCACTTCATTTGGCACCCACTCTTCCATGATGTCGACAAAGTCCGCCGCATCCGCGCCGGCTTGATCCTCATAATCCGGGAACGGCCAATTCAACGCCCAAACCAACCGGTCCGGGCGAGCCTCGACCAATATTCGGATGCGCTCGGCGGCATCCTCAAAACGGGGCGGTCCGGATTGGGAAGAATAATAGACGCCTGATATCTTGACCCAGACCCGGCCTGTCTCGATCAACTTAACGATAGCCTTAAACTCGTCGTCATCCGCACCGACTCCACGCGGTGTGCGGCCAATGTGATCGAATATCAGCGGCACCGGCAAGTTCGAGAGACTGGGTGCGGCCTCCGCGATCCAGCGGTCCCGGCTGTCCTGAATTTGAATGACCCACCCGAACGGTTCGATCAAACGGGCAATCTGTCCCGCCGAGTCAGGTGAAAGCTCGTCGCCCGAATGCGATATTCGAATGCCGCGGATACCGCCAGCGTGCAATTCTTCAATTTCTTTTTTTGTCGCGTTGGGCTTAATCACCACTGTACCGCGCGCCCGGTCCTGACCTAACACTTTGATCGCATCGAGGGTACAACGGTTATCGAAGCCATAGAGCGACGGTTGAACGATAACGCTGCGCTCGATACCCGTGCGCGTCAGCATATCCCGATAAGCTTCAAGCGGTGCGTAACGCGATTCACGACCTTCGACGTGCGGATACTCATCCTGCAGGCCGTATATATGCGAATGCGTATCGCAGGTATACCCAGGCAGCTTTAAGCGAGGCTTTCGGCCGTGATCTTCAGTGCGATTGACGGCGAACATAACGCCTACCCTGACCGTACCAATACTAGGCGTCTGCGGTATCTTTGGGTTTTTTTAACCGGTTCATAATGATACGGAATGTCGGGGCTACGGCGACCAAAACAGCCAAGGCCAACATGACGGCTGAAATGGGTGATGTCAGGAAGATCATCGGATCACCGTTATTCCCCATTAACGCCCGCCTGAAATTGGTTTCCATCATCGTTGCCAACACCAAGGCCAATACAATCGGTGCCGGGTGGATATCCACTTTGCGCATCAAGTAACCGGCAATCCCGGCAATGATCATGACCCAAACCGGGTACATGCCGTTTTCGTTGGTGTAGGCGCCAAGAATGCAGATAGCGGTAATCCCTGTGGCAAGCGCACCAGTCGGAATCAAGGTAACTTTTACCCATAACCGA